>CAZNTM010000010.1:10942-18984 GCA_964576005.1 uncultured Gammaproteobacteria bacterium | reverse complement strand
GCGTAGCCCATTGCGAGCTTGCGAGCGAGCAGCACATCAATGAAACGATTGATCGCTGGAAGCGCAGTGTCTTTTGCGAGTTCGGTAATCGTTGCCTGATCCTTTTCGGAAAATCCGTCAAAAACAACGGCATCCCGTACGCCGATCTTTTCAAGCAACAGCACGCGGCCCATCTCAATGATATCGTCTAAGAACTGCTCGCAGTCTGCTCCATTGTCGGCGACCGCTTCAACAAGCTCGATCGCTTCTTTCGTTCGGCCTCGCAACACGTGCTCTGCCCACAACAGCGCTGCCACGAGATCGCGCGGCGGGATCACGAGATCGGCGTCTTCTTTTGTTACTTTTTTGCCGGAAAATGAAAAGAGCTGACCCATGAGACTTTCCCCGTCGCGTACTGATCCGCCAGAGGCGCGAACGATTGCGTCCATCACTTGCGGCTCCACTTCTTTGCCTTCTTCCTTTGCAATGTACTCGAGCCGCTTACGGATGACTTTGCCCGCAAGCGTTTTAAAGGCGTAGCGCTCGCAGCGCGAGAGCACGGTTACCGGCACTTTCTCAACCGCGGTCGTTGCCATGATGAACATGACATTGGGAGGTGGTTCCTCAAGGGTTTTTAACAATGCGTTAAACGCTGGGTTGGAGAGCATGTGCGCCTCATCAATAATGAACACCTTCCATTTTGCGGCAAACGGCGCAATGCGCGATTGCTCGATAATGACATCGCGGACGTGATCTACTCCGGTGTGGCTTGCTGCATCAATCTCGACGATATCAAGAAGCCTGCCCTCGTTCATTGCTCTACACGTGTCGCACGTGTTACACGGTTCAGAGCTTTTCTCTTTTCGCTTCTGACAATTCACCGCTTTGGCAAGCAACCGCGCCAGCGTGGTCTTCCCCACTCCGCGCGGCCCGGAAAAGCAATACGCATGGCTAACGTCCTCATGGACAATCTCGCTTTGAAGCGTTTCGACAATCGGCTCCTGTCCGGTGACGTCGCTAAACTTCTGCGGACGGTATTTACGATAGAGTGCGGTAGCCATGTGTAAAGACAGTACACGAAAAAAAAGAGTCTGACAACTCTTAAACGCCGACAATGTTTCTCAATCGCCGAGTCGGCTGCGGATAAGAATTTCTTCGCTTACGAGTTCTTTGTCCCGGCCAAACCGCAATCGCGAGAGTTCTTTGAGCGCGACCGCGCGTTCGACAGAGCCGGCAGTGGGCGGAAACGTCGTCATGTGGAATGGCCGCGTCATCGTATTATCCACGAGCAGCCGCACATATGCTTGGTAACGCGGGAGGTTAATGAGATCGTAGAGTGAAAACACCGGCTGGAATTGCTTTTCCATAAACTCCGCGTCCTCCACCCCAATGCGGAAGCTTATCTGGGTCCCGACGTTGCCAAAGATCGCATCACGAATCTTTGTATCCTGACTCTTCCCTTCGATGCCGGTTGCGCCCATGAGCTGTCCAATGTACTGATGGGCCATGATGAGGTTCAGGCGATATTTTCTTGCTTCGGCCAAAATCGTGGAGATCGAATCCGTGATGAAGTTCTGAAACTCGTCTACGTAAAGGTAGAAATCATGCCGATCCGCTTCTGGCAAATCAGCGCGCGAAAGGGCCGCCATTTGGAGCTTTGAAACGAGAATGAGTCCGAGCAAATTCGCGTTGACCTCTCCAATTTTCCCTTTTGAGAGATTCGCAAGCAGAATCTTTTTCCCGTCCATCACCGCGCGCAAATCAAATGCCGACTGCCCTTGTCCGATGATATTTCGCATGGTTTCGTTTTCCACAAACCGGCCGATTTTGGAAATAAGATACGGGAGCATCTCCCCCTTGGTGCTGCCTGCGGTCTGCGGGAGCTCTTTTTCCCAAAACGCGCGGATAATAGGATCGCGGACTTTCCGTACCTTGTAGTCCTGATACTCCTTATCGGTAAGAATCCGGGGGATGTCTACGATCGTGCCGGGTTCGTCGCGGTCGCTCATAATCGTGAGCATCGCGTTTCGCATGTAGTGTTCAAACATCGGGCCGATCATCGCGGGGTCCGTGACGAGCTTGTAGAAAATCGCAATCATCTCCTGAACGGCGAAATCCATCTGCTCGGGCGTCTTTGCCTCAAGCATATTCAGCCCCATCGGACGCGTGGTATCCGAGGGATCAAAGTAGATGAGGTCTGCCGCGCGTTCCCGGGGAACTGCGGCAAGGACATCTTCCACCAGCGACCCATGAGGATCAATAACCGCAAGCCCGTGCCCTGCCGCAATGTCTTGCTTGGCCATCTCGGCCATCAGCACCGATTTGCCGGAGCCGGTCATACCGATCATGTACACGTGGCGGCGGCGATCTTCCGGTTTGATGCGCACGAGCGTCTCTTTCCCCCGGTACACGTTCTTGCCTAAGACGAGGCCGATGGATGGCATGTTTACCGGGGCTGCGGCCTGCCGGGCGGTGAGCCACCGGATATTTGGAGTTTCGGTCGTGGGCAGAGGGAAATGCCAGAGACTTGAGAGCTCTTCGACGCTTACGAGCACTTTGTGCGAGAGATCAAAGTTGCGGTAGATAAAATCATGCACAAGAGGAGTGGTACTCTTTGGCACAAGCGCCTTGAAGGCATTGCCGTACTGAAAGCCGGCATACTGCCCGAACGCGGCCACGACATCGCGCAACAACCGCGATGCTGCCTCTTGATCTTTTGCCGATACGGCAACGCGGATCACCGCATCAAAAGCGGCTTTCGAAGACTTCTGTTCCAAAGATTTCACGAGCTCCTCCTCAAGAGGGGCGAGCTTGCGCTTCGCGTGCTCGGCGTCGTGTTCTTCTTTTTTCTTCTTTGTCTCCAACATCTCGGCGCCGAATTTCATCGCGTGTCCGCCAAAACTCACCGGCGATGCACGTTTCGCTTCGCGAAGCTTTTTCCCTTGCTGCATCTGGTGCGCTACCCGTGCCCCGCGTTCCTGGGATTTCTTATTGGTGGGACGGACAAGCAGTTGCACCGCGGCCCCCTCCTCGGCGCCAAGACGGGAAAGCGCATTCGTAAGGGCGTTTAAGGGGTCTGCCTCAATGCCCCGGTAGGTCCGCAACGGAAAGAACGGCTCGCGCTGAAAAACAAGCATCGCGGCAGCAACGACGCCTTGAGGATGGAAAATGTTGTAGTCATCAACGCGCTCGATGACCGCATGAGGGAACTGCGCGTGCGTCTGTTCCTCAACATACTTCGCAATTCCCGCCGGGGTCACAATGTAAAACGAAATGAGCCCTCCGTGGGCGACAATTTCAAACCCGATGCTTTCGGGTCTCCGGAGCAATCGCTCCCTCCAGCCTGCCGGCACTCCAACGGTGTGGATCGAAGAAAAAAACGTTTCCATCTGTGCGATTTTTTCCCGGATCCCTTCGATACCTTTTTCCACGAGCTTGCTATCTGCGGCTTCTTTTGGAAGCGTCACGAGCAACACCACTTGCTCAAACGCTCCGGGGAGACGATGGGAACGCTCAAGCGAGCGGCGCATCCACAACCACAGCGCAGAAAGCAGCAACACCGGAGAGCCGATCACAAGCACCGCCCCGAGCAAAGAGTAGAGGAACACGCGTGTGGCGTCTGTGCCGAAAAGTTCAAACACAAACTAATCCTGCGACGGCCGTCGCAGCTGCATGAGTTTATCCGTCTTAATCTTCGTCTCTTGCTCAAGGAAGAATCGGCTCACGTCCGGAATAAGGCTTAACCAGCGCCGGATAAGGTCAAGGATTTTACTTACATTCACTTTCACTTCGTGGAGCAACCCATAGACCGCGTTGGCCGTCTCTTCTCCGACGCGCCGAAACTGCTCCTTAAGCCCGGCAGGCAAGTCTTTATAAATTTCATCAAGCCCCTCCTCCAAAACGCGCTCAACCGCCTTGACGTCATAGGGCGCTTGAGGAACCTCAACGCCATCAGGAGTTGGTTTAACTCCGGGCTCAATGACCGGTTTAACCAAAGGGGGCTTGCTGGCAGGCGGCAGACGCTCCGCAGGTCTTTCCACTCCTTCTTCCGGAGCTTTGGGGGTAAACTCTCTGCCGCGCTGCGCTGTGGATTGTTCTAAGAGACGATCCATAGACATCCCAAGTATACCACATTGTTGTCCTCTTTTCATCTTGAAGGGCAACGGGTACAATAACCCACGAAACAACGAAAGCGCTACGAAAACTACAAAACGATTCGTAGCGACCATATTCGTTGTATTCGTAGCTATTTCGTAGTTTCGTAGCCCTATGACAAGGCTTCGCCATCAGAACTTCGTCTGGATTGACGTGCCCAATCCCACGGAACCGGAAATTCGACAACTCCAGAAGGAGTTTGAGTTCCACCGCCTCGATACTGAAGACGTCCTTTCGCCGGCGCAACGCCCAAAACTCGACAGCTACCCGAACTACCTCTTCCTTATTCTCCTCTTTCCGATCTACGATCGCGCGAGCCGGGAAATCCTCGCTTCTGAAGTGAGCTTTTTCATTTTTCCGCACACGCTCATCACGATTCACCAGAATAATCTTCCCCCGCTCATTAACTTCTCCAGAGCATGCGCGCGCGACGAACAAACCCGAACGAAATTCATCGGAGATAATTCCGCCATCCTTCTGTACGAAATTCTTGATCGCCTACTCACGTACACCTACCCAATGCTTAATCATGTAAGCCTTGACATCAAGAACATCGAACGGCACATCTTCAGCGGCTACGAACGGGCCATGGTGCAGGAAGTGCTCATCATTCGAAGGAACATCGTGAACTTCCGGAAAATCATGCAATCCCACAAAGGAATCATCAAGCGCCTTGTTGACCGATCCACCCCATTTTTCCCAACGCAAAAACTCTCCATCTACTTCAATAACCTCATCGAGCACACAAAAGACATCTGGGAAACTCTCGATAACGACAAAGAGACCATTGAAGCCCTCCAGCAAACGAACGAATCGCTCATCAGCTTCCGCTTAAACGACATTCTCAAGCTCCTCACGATCATCTCGGTCGTCCTGCTTCCGGTCGGCCTTGTGGCAAATGTCCTTGGGATGAACATCCCAATGCCGTGGCTTGAGTTTCCCGGGGCGCTCCCGATCGTCCTCCTGCTCATGATCGCCGTTGGCATCATTATGACGCTCACATTCAAGTGGAAACGGTGGCTGTAGTGAGGTAATGAGTAATTGGTAATTAGTAATTATTGAGCCGGTCACTTCCGATCTCAAAGTTACTAATTACAAATTACTAATTTCCCGCGAATGGCATGCCCGAGGTTAATCTCTACAACACTCTTTCGCACCGAAAAGAGATTCTCCAGCCCATCCACAAAGAGTGGGTTGGTTTATATACCTGCGGGCCCACGGTCTACAACTTTGCGCACATCGGCAACTTGCGTACATTCGTCTTCTACGATTTGCTCAAACGCTCGCTTGAACTTCTCGGCTACAAAACCCGACACGTGTTAAACATCACGGACGTCGGGCATCTTACCGGAGACGAGGACGAAGGCGAAGACAAGATGCAATTGGAAGCGCTCAAAGAAAAAAAGACGCCGGAAGAAATTGCTGCGTTTTATACCAAAGCGTTCTCGCGTGACGCCGCGGCGTTAAACATTCTCCCTCCATGGAAAATGCCGAAAGCCAGCGAACACATCAAAGAGGATATCGCGCTTATCGCAGAACTTGAGAAGCGCGGCTTTACGTACAGCACTCCCGGAATCCTCTACTTTGACACCACAAAATTCAAAAACTACGGGGCGCTTATTGGCGAAAAAGCGCTTGAAGGCGCGCTCGTTGCCGCCCGGGCAGACGTGGAGAAAGATCCGAACAAAAAAAATCCGCGAGACTTTGCCCTTTGGTTTCGACTTGTCGGCAAACACAGGAATCACGCCATGCACTGGAACTCTCCGTGGGGGGACGGATTCCCCGGCTGGCACATTGAGTGCTCGGCCATGAGCGAAAAATATCTTGGGGTTCCATTCGATATCCACGCCGGAGGTATTGACCACATTCCAGTGCACCACAGCAACGAAATTGCCCAAACCGAAGCCGCGACTGGAAAAACAATGGCCAACCTCTGGATGCATGGAGAATTCATGACCATCCAGGGCGACCGCATGGGCAAATCCGAAGGCAATTTTATCACGCTCGAATCCGTGATCGAGAAAGGCTTTGATCCAATGGCGCTGCGGTACCTTTTCTTACTCACGCACTACCGGAAGCGTTTAAACTTCTCATGGCCAGCATTAAAGAGTGCGGGCCAAGCGTATGGCAAACTTCGAGATCGGATTGATGCGCTACGCGAATCAGCAAAAAAATCAAAAAAACTCCCGCGGCCGGAAGCCAAGTGGCAGCAACGCATCACTGCGGCGTTAAGCGACGATCTCAACATCCCGCGCGCACTTGCCAACCTCTGGAAGCTTCTTGGCTCTCCCGAGGGCGCCAATGTCAAACTCGAAATCGCCCTTTCTTGGGACAAGGTCTTCGGCCTCGGCTTTGATCGTCCCCAAGGTCAGACCTTGGAGAAAATTCCAAGTGAGGTAGAACGGCTTGTTGCCGAACGCGAGACCGCTCGGTCTGCGAAAGATTGGAGGCGCGCCGACGAACTTCGCAAACAAATCGAAGCCGCTGGCTTTGCAATTAAAGATACGCCGGAGGGCCCGAAGGTTTCTAAACGATAGTCCCCGAGCGTAGTCGAGGGGCTACCCAAATCGTCATCCCGAGCCTCGCCTCGACCATTTACTGTTGCTTCCCTTTGGTGGCAAGAATGCCCAACAAGAGCAGAGCAATGAGCAACAGCGCTCCAAGAATATAGAAAGAAATCATAAACACTTATTCTCTCGCCAACACGAGAGCAGAGGTAAGGGATAACACCGAGAGGAGGAATCCAGTTGCCAAGGTTCGCGGCTCCGAGCTGCCGCCAAGCACTGGGCCAAGAAACACCGACGCGAAGAAAATGAGCCCAAGATCTTTCATGATTTCAGCGAGCATCAGCGGTTTACGGACAGAGAGCATAGTACGATCAGTATATCACACTTCGCTGGCAAGCGAATAGTCGCACGTATACGGAAAAAGTCAATGACCAATCGAACACTGGGTAACAGTCCAAAATAAATCGAGAGCGGGTCGCGAGTGTCTGTGCATGACAACGTGAAACGGGGAAAACGCTTGGACCTCTAAACATCCGACGTGGTCATGGTTCGACAAGCTCACCATGACAAACCTTCGGCGTAAACGCAGTCGAACGCTCACCGTAGACAACAAGCCAGAGTTAATCTCCTCTGGCATCTGTGGCACTCAAACCCCCTCGCCTTTGAGCTGCTCGAGGAGCTCTCTGGCTTTGCGTGAAAGGTGCATTGGGATCTTTACGGTGACTTCGACCAGGTGATCCCCGCGGCCAGAGCCGTGGAGTTTGCCAATGCCATGAGCGCGAATTTTTAAACGCTGGCCGTTTTGGACTCCGGCAGGTACGACAAGGTCTACAGCGCCGTCAATGGTCTCTACTGGCACGGTTGCCCCAAGCGCTGCTTGGGAAAAAGAGAGTGTTAACCCACTGACGACATCACTGCCTTCGCGGGCAAACCCAAGCTCGGACGTAACGCGGATGTGAACGTACAAATCTCCGGCAGCGCCACCCGTTGCTCCGGCTTCGCCGGCGCCGGAGAGCCGCAATGTATCCCCATCATTGACCCCGGCCGGAATCGTGATCGAAACGGTTGAACGTTCCTCCACTCTCCCCTGTCCGCCGCACTCTCTGCAGCGCTCTTTAGGAAGTTTTCCAGCACCAAAACAGGCGCTGCAGGCTAAAACAGACTGAAACTGCCCAAAGATCGTCCGCCGACTCGACACCACTTCTCCCCTGCCGCCACAGGTTTTGCAGTCCTCAAGCGAGGAACCCTTGAGCACGCCGCTTCCTCCGCACGCCCGACAACCAACGAATTTTTTTAACTCGATCTCCTTTTTCACTCCAAGCGCCATGTCGCGGAAACTGATCGCAAGGGTGATTTCAAGATTTTGCCCACGATTTGCCCGCGATCTCGGATTGCGGCGGG
>CAZNTM010000010.1:0-10932 GCA_964576005.1 uncultured Gammaproteobacteria bacterium | reverse complement strand
CCTCCCGCCAAACCCAAACATCTCTCCCAAGCCGCCGAATACGTCGCCGAGATCCCCAAAATCAAACTCAACCCCTTGCCCAAACGGGCCGCCGCCAAATCCCTCAAATCCCTGGAATCCCTCGGCAGAACCGTACTGGTCGTAGCGATGGCGCTTCTGTTCGTCCGAGAGCACTTGGTAGGCTTCGTTAATCTCCTTAAACTTTGCCTCATTGCCGCCCTTCTTATCCGGATGGTGCTCATGCGCCAACCGCCGGAACGCAGATTTAATGTCTTCCGGCGAGGCGTTGCGGTTTACGCCAAGTATCGAATAATAATCTTTTGCCATGGTCGTATTCTAAAAAGATGATTGGCCACCCTTGCCGACTGATCCTCTCCGGTAACTCTCCTCTATTAAGGAGGGCCGGTGGGATGGCGCCGCGCTATAGCGGAGTGTTCCTAGACTGCGAGGAAGTTTTGAGCGAGCCCAGTACTGTGTGAGGAACCGAGCCCTTCGACTTCGCTACGCTTCGCTCAGGGAATAACGAAGGGCGAGGGACGAGTTACGCACGAGCGACTCCGACCGCGGTCGGAGGCAAAACTTCCCGCAGTCGTTGAACACGGAGCGTGAGCGGAGCCAACTACCGGCCCTTCTCAATGCCCTATTTCTTCTCCGTAAACTCCGCTTCAATCGGCTCCCCTTCCTTCTTCTCCTCTTTCTCCTTCGGCTGGTCATTACCACTTTGCTGGTAGAGCGCTGCACCAATGCGCTGCGCCTCTTGGTTTAGCGCATCAATCGCGCTCTGGATCGCTTCGCGATCCTCCCCGTCTTTCACCTTCTTTAGGGCCTCCAGTTTCTCCTCGAGCGCCTTTTTGTCTTCGGCCTTCACTTTATCCCCAGCATCTTTCAAGAGTTTCTCGGTGGTATAGTATACCTGCTCGGCCATGTTCTTAATCTCAATGAGTTCCTTTTTCTTTTTGTCTTCTTCCGCGTGCAGTTCCGCCTCCTTCTTCATCTTTTCAATTTCTTCTTTCGAAAGGCCGGAAGAAGCCGTGATCGTTACTTTCTGCTCCTTGCCCGTTGCCTTGTCTTTTGCGGACACGTTCAAGATGCCGTTGGCATCAAGGTCAAAGGTCACCTCGACCTGTGGGATTCCCCGAGGCGCCGGCGGAATGCCGGAGAGAATAAACTTTGCAAGCGTCTTGTTGTCCGCTGCCATGGGTCGCTCGCCTTGGAGCACGTGAATTTCCACACTCGTCTGGCTATCTGCAGCAGTGGAGAAAATCTGCGACTTCGAGGTTGGGATCGTGGTGTTGCGGTTAATGAGCGAGGTCATCACGCTGCCCAACGTCTCAATGCCCAGCGTCAACGGCGTCACATCCAAAAGCAGAATGTCTTTGACATCGCCGGAAAGCACTCCGCCTTGGACCGCAGCGCCCACCGCCACCACCTCGTCCGGATTCACCGTCTGGTTCGGCTGTTTGCCAAAGAGCTGCTTGGCCGTTTCAATGACGAGCGGCATGCGCGTCATTCCTCCCACCATGATCACCTCGTCAATGTCCTTCGCGGTGAGCTTCGCATCCTCGAGCGCCTTTTTACACGGCTCTTTTGTCTTCTCAACAAGATCGCGCACGAGCTCCTCGAGCTTCGCGCGGGTCATTTTCATCACCATGTGCTTTGGCCCAGAACTATCTGACGTGATAAACGGCTGGTTGATTTCGGTTTCCACAGAACTTGAAAGCTCGATCTTTGCGCGTTCTGCAGCTTCCTTGAGCCTCTGAAGCGCCAGCTTGTCTTTGCTTAAATCAATTCCCTCTTGTTTCTTGTACTCGGCTATGATCCATTCAATGATCCGCTGATCAAAATCATCTCCCCCAAGATGGGTGTCCCCATTCGTCGCTTTCACTTCAACCGTATCGCCACCGACTTCAAGCACCGACACATCAAACGTGCCGCCTCCGAGATCATAGACCACAATCTTCTGCCCTTTCTTTTTATCAAAGCCGTAGGCCAACGCCGCGGCCGTGGGCTCGTTAATGATGCGCTCCACAGTAAGCCCGGCAATTTCGCCTGCTACTTTTGTCGCCTGCCGCTGGCTATCGTCAAAATACGCAGGCACGGTAATAACTGCGCGAGTCACCTTTTCCCCAAGTTTCTCTTCAGCGTCCGCTTTGAGCTTCGCTAAGATCATCGCGGAGATTTCTTGCGGGGTGTACTCCTTCTCCCCCATCTTCACCTTCACTCCATCCCCTACTTTGAGGATCTTGTAGGGCAACAGCTTCTCATCACGGAGCACTTCCGGATCATTCGCTCTCCGGCCAATGAGCCGCTTAATCGAAAAGACCGTATTTTCCGGGTTGGTCACTGCCTGACGCTTCGCAAGCAACCCCGCGAGTCGCTCGCCCGTTTTGGAAACTGCCACCACCGAGGGTGTTGTCCGCGCCCCTTCTTTATTCTCAAGCACGCGCGGGCTCCCGCCTTCCATGATCGCCATGCAGGAGTTTGTGGTGCCAAGATCAATGCCTAATATCTTGCTCATAGAGTTCCCTACGAATTACGAATTTACACGAATATACGAATGTGAGGGGTTGCTGCTATTGCCTGAGCGCAGCGCGAGCGGAGTCGAAGGCCCTTCGACAAGCTCAGGGCATACCACTACTCACTCACCACCACTTTTGCTGGTCGCAACACACGACCATTCATCCGGTATCCCGCTGCTGCTTCGGAAAGTACAAGCCCCGGCGCTTTGCCTTCCACCTTCTCCGTTTTTACTGATTCGTGAAGCATCGGATCAAATGGCTGGCCCAGCGATGCGTACCGTTCGACGCCGTGTCTTTTCAAAAGCTCCTGGAGCTCGCGTTCGATATGGAGCACGCCGGCAACCCATCCATCCTTCTTTGCCTCTTCGGGAATATGTTTCATGGCTTCGGTCCAATGATCCGCCACGTCCAAAAGCTCTCGTGCCCACGCTTCATCTTTCCATCCCCCCAAAAGCGCCCTACCGTCTTCCACGGTCTTTTTCAAATTCTGATAATCAGCCAACGCGCGCTTCCAACCGGTGAGATACTCCTCGAGCTTCTTTTGGCATTCGGCATGTCCTCCCAGGATCGTGACGTTCTCCTGCATATTAAATACAAATTTACAAATTTCTACGAATATACAAATCCGTTGTAATCACATTTGTATATTTGTACGGATTCGTACATTTGAGACTGTAGAAAAATGATTATGTCATCCTGAACGCAGTGAAGGATCCCATACTTTTTAAGCATACATCGCGATGAGATTCTTCGCTTCGCTCAGAATGACAGCAGAAAACGCATTTTTCTACAGTCTCATTTGTATTTAGTTTATCGTACCCGCACCTCGACTTCTCGCCGCCCAAGTAAGCGGTGCAGCTGCTGGAGCAGCCCCACATGGCTGCGGTAGTCCATGCGCAGCGGGCCCATGATGCCGACAAGCGGCTCATGCTCCATCTGCCGTAACCGGGTAACGACGGTTCCGCACTCCTGTCCCAGCGGATTCTTTTCTCCGATAACGACGACGATCTCGTCATTGACAAAATGCGCAAAACGGTTGAGGAGATCCTCCGCAGCGTCCAACGCCGAGGCGATTTCAAAGCGAAGGGTGGCATCTTCAAACTCGCGCTGGCGGAGCAACTGCGCGAGTCCGCTCACGTAGACATCCCCATCTTCCCAACCCACGAGAGCGGCTTCGTCGGCAATAGCGGAAATCTTTCTCGCCAGTTCCCGAAGGACTTCTGCCGTGAGACGTCGCTGGCGTAGCACGGCGTTCACCTGCCGCATCGCGCGCACCGACGGCGACTCGGCTTCGAGAAAATGCTCAAGATAGTAGCGAAACGCCTCTTCGGTCGGCACCCGTCCGGCCGAAGTGTGCGGCTGCTCGAGGTAGCCAGCCTCGTCGAGCTCCCCCATCTCGTTTCGGATCGTCGCAGGGGACACGTCAAAATCGCCCTCCTCGACAAGCCAATGGCTGCCGACCGGCTCGCCAGTGCGGATGTATTCGCTGATGATCGCTGCGAGAATTGCCGCTTGCCGATTGTTCATAAATCGTATTAGCACTCTCACCACTTGAGTGCTAATCAAAGTATACAAATGCTCTCAGACCATGTCAAGCGCCTCACATGTCAACATTCAGCAGATGTCCGAGCTTGCGCTGTTTTGTTGCAAGGTACTTCCGGTTATGGCCATTTGGCCGGACGGCCAATGGCACGCGGCTAACGATCTCAAGGCCATACCCTTCGATGCCGACGACTTTCCGGGGATTGTTCGTGAGCAGTCGCATCTTGCGCACGCCAAGATCGGAGAGAATCTGCGCGCCAATGCCGTAATCGCGAAGATCAGGAGGAAACCCGAGTCTCCTATTGGCCTCGACCGTATCAAGCCCCCGATCTTGAAGCGCATAGGCTTTGAATTTACTGCCAAGGCCAATCCCCCGCCCTTCTTGGTTCATATAGAGAAACACCCCACCCTTGGCCCGAGAGATTGCGCGAAGCGCGCGCGTAAGTTGCTCTCCACAATCACATCGCAGACTGCCAAAACTATCCCCAGTGAGGCAACGCGAGTGCACGCGCACGAGAACCGGCTTTTTTGCGGTCATCTCGCCGTGAACGAGTGCCACGTGATTGCTGCGATCAGTGAGCGATTGATACACGATTGCCCGAAATACTCCGAAGCGCGTGGGTAAATTTGCTTCGGCAACTCGCTCAACAACGCGCTCGTTTGCCTTGCGATATCCAATGAGATCAGCGATGGTAATAACCGGAAGGCGAAATCGTTTTGCGAGTGCAAAGACCTCCGGCAGCTTTGCCATGTGTCCAGAATGTCCCACGATTTCACAAATGACTCCGGCAGGATAGAACCCGGCAAGCCGCGCGAGATCAAGCGCCGCCTCGGTATGCCCTGCGCGCCGCAGCACGCCTTCCGAGTATGCCCGAAGTGGAAACAGATGCCCGGGCCGTGTGAGATCTTCGGGTTTGGTCTTCGGACGGATGAGCGCTCGGACGGTTTTAGCACGATCAAATGCAGAAATGCCGGTGGTGGTGCCGTGCTTCGCGTCGCAGGAAACGGTAAAACCCGTGCCAAACCGCTCGGTATTCTCTTGGACCATCGGAGAGAGCTTGAGCGCCCTAAGACGCTCTTCGAGCATGGCAACACAAATCAATCCCCTGCCTTCTCTGGCCATGAAATTGATTTTCTGCGGGTTTACTTTTTCCGCAGCAAAAATAAGATCAGCCTCGTTCTCCCGGCCCCGATCATCGCAGACGATAACAACGCGGCCGCGTTTGATTGCAGTAATCGCTTCAGCAATCGCATGAAACCTCATAACACAAATAGCCCCGCCAGCATACCGCAGCGCGCCACAATCTTCAAGGCGCGTTTACTTCGGCAATGAGAGGGTCGCTCGTTTGAGGACAACGAGATGATCCTTCGCAAGTCCGACCGTGAGCGAACGCAATAATACTGGAGTCATCCCACTGCCGAGCAGTTGAAGCATACTTACAAGCGGCAAGGAGTGGCGCGAGGCGTGGCGAAGTAACTCAATAATCCGTCCGCGCCAATACCGATTCGAACCAACAAACGGCTCTGCTCTCCGCCGTCCAATTTCTAATTTCCAATTTCTAATATCTAATATCTTCGGATATGCCCGACACCGTGTGCGAAATGGACACGAGGCACACTTCGGACGTCTTGCCGTGCAGACAGCAGCGCCAAAATCCATGAGCGCGTGGTTAAACTCCCACGCCTTGCCGCGCGGCACAAGGGTATCGGCAATCCGTGTCAAGTGCGCATCAGTCACTCGTCGCCGCGGCGCTTCCACTCCGTAGAACCATCGGTGGAGCACCCGACTGCCGTTCGTATCAAGCGCCGCAACGGGAACATCAAACGCGAACGCAGCAACCGCGCGGGCAGTATATTTTCCTACTCCGGGAAGTTTCTCAAGCAGCGCCAGTTCGGCCAACTGTTTAGAGGTCGAACCTCTAAACATGGAACCTCCAAACATGGACATAGATGCTGCCTGCTTCAGGTACAGCGCTCGCCGATTGTACCCGAGACCGCTCCAAAGGCCGATCACCTTCCACAGCGGCGCTCGCGCCAATGCCCGCATTGTCGGAAACATGCGCAAAAACGCCCGGTACTTCGGAATCACCCGATCCACCTGCGTCTGCTGGAGCATGATCTCGGAGACGAGGATCCTGTACGGATCCCGCGTCTTCCTCCACGGTAAGTCCCGCTTATGCCTCGCAAACCACCGAAGCAACCGGCGCTGAAACCAACGAGCACCCCGCGGCATATACTACGGATTCGACCAGGCCCCCACGGCGGCAAACCACTCGGTCACCGAAGGCTGATATTGATTCACCTCTGGTTTATTCATAAAGAGATCCTTTGAGTTCCTTCAATAACGCTGAAGGAACTCTGTGTCAAATCTTTCGCACCACTCCCTTCGTCGCATTCACCTCTACGAGGTCGCCGTCTTTGAAAACTTTGGTTGCGATCTTCGTGCCCACGATACAGGGAATCTTGAGTTCCCGACTCACGATGGCGGCGTGCGCGGTGGCACCACCCTCGTCGGTGACGATCGCGCGCACACGCTTTACGTATGGAGTTGCGTGCGGCGTCGTCATCTGTGTCACGAGAATGACCCCAGAGCGGAGGTTTTGGAATGTATAGGCATTCGCGGTTTGGACCACTCCCCGAACCTTGCCGGGTGATGCTGGGACGCCCCAAAGCTTTTTTACTGTACTTTTACGATTCGCTACTTTTCGCCGCGGGAAAATGATCCGTACATGACCGTTGATTGCAACGTATGTGTACCCTCGCGCGCGTCGTTGCAGAACCCTACGATCAAAGCTCCGAGACATAAACTCGTCGTATGTGAGCTGAATAAACTCCTCGTAGGAGAGATTCAACCTCTTCGCCGCGGCGTAAAAGAGTGGGGAGGCATCGGTCGTGATTTTCGACCACCAGCCAACGCGCTCTTCGCGGAGGTAGACGAGATCCGAGACGAGACGCAGAACTTTCACGGCTCGCTGCGGCAGCTTCCCAAGGATTTCACGCCGTCGCTTGGTGATCTCCTTGTGTTCTGCTTTAAGTTGAGTGAGGCGCTGCTTGGGATTCCCGCGGGCGAGCCGAGAAATTTCGTTTACAAATTCCTCTGGCGTGGTGGGATTTACGAGAAAAAGAAACGTCCGGAGATGGCCATAGTCTGTCGCAAGCTTCCGCGCTAATCTACGCAGCTGTGCCACGGAAAGTCTCTGACGCGCATGCCGAACAGCGAGGGTAAGGAGTCTCTGCTTGAACTTCTGGGCACTCGTCTGTTTGAGGGGTCGGGTTGCGGCAAGGTACGCTTGTTCCCACTGCGTACGAAAGACACGTTTCAAAGTCGGTGCGAGAAGGCGCCGCGCGGCGTTATCAACAAGAATGGGCCAGTAGGCGTATGCGAGCGCCGCCTGTATATGCTCTAGGACGCGGCCACACCGATGCATCACCGCTTCCATGGACTGTCGTCGCCACTGGATGCTCCGGGCTTTTGCCGACTCCCGGAGCGCAGGAAAGAAACGCACATACGCAAGACGAAGTGCGCGACGCACGACGGTCTGTTTGCCAACGAGCTGCCGTTGAATGCGCCGCTGAAGCCCAGCATACTGGTGCCGATCGAAATATGTGGTGCTATCGCGCTTGTACGCGGTGACGGTCGGCAACCTAAAAAACTGCGGGTAAAGGGTTCCGGATCGTCCGATGAGATCGTTCATCAGGATCGGGTGCTGGCCGCGCGAGAAAACCGGCACCCAATGGATTCGACGTGTTCGGCTGGTACTCATAAGAGCGATAAAAGCAGTATACTATTCCTTTTGTAGCGTCCACGTTCACCGTTGTGCCATCCTTCAACATCACGGTAGCTCCAGTACCAATGTTTAGAGGTTCGACCTCTAAACATTAGGCCATTTCCAAAGCGGCTTTTGCCGCAGCGTAACCGCGGTTATCTTTGTTGGGACGAGATCTCGCGAGCGCCTGTTTCCACGTGTTACACGTAATGATGCCGAGCGTTACTGGTAGCATGAATCTCCGCGCTGTTCGTTGAAGCTCGGGGAAAATCGCGTGGTTAATCCAATAGTCGTGGCTGGTTTCGCCTTTGATAACGGCGCCGATGGTCACAATGGCGGCGTATTTTTTTGTGCGCGCCAATCGAAGGACAGCCAAGGGTATTTCCCAACTGCCGGGAACTTCGACGACTGTCACGTCGCGTTTGGCAACGCCCTCATCACGCAACGCTCGCAGGGCACCGCGAAGCAAGCCAGCGGTAATTTCTTCGTTAAATTTTGCGCGGACAATGGCAAATTTCATACCATTAACGTTATTGGCTGAGCTTGTCGAAGCCCTTCGACTTCGGTCCGACCGCGGTCGGACCTTCACTCAGGGAATGGATAAAACGTATCGTGCAAGAGAATCAATTTCGATATTCACCTTGTCCCCTACTTTCTTCTGCCCGAGTGTCGTGTGACGGAGCGTGTAGTCCACGAGCGAGACGGTGAACACGTTCCCACGCCGGGCGACGACCGTCAAGCTGATACCATCAATTGCGATGGCGCCGCGCGGGACGATGTATCGCGTAAGTGCTTTTGGTATTTTGATTGCAATGACAGATGTACTTCTCGACTTCGCTCGAAGAATATTTTTGATGCTCCCCTGTCCATCCACATGCCCCATCACGAAGTGACCGCCGAGCTCGTCGCCGACGCGGAGTGGGGGTTCGAGGTTGACGCGGTCGCCTACTTTGAGCGTACCGAGGGTGGTGAGCTCTCGTGTAACCGGCATGAGTACAACGGTGAATGTCTTTGCCCTTCGACTTCGCTCAGGGAATAACGTCTTCACGGTTGTGCACACTCCATCGATCGAGACGCTACTGCCGCGTTTCAATCGTTGCACGATATGGGGAGCGCGGATTTCGAGCTCACCCTGCCGTGCGCTAACACGAGCAGCAACCACAGTGCCAATATCGCGAATGATGCCGGTAAACAGATGTGTAAGAAGTTAGGATAGAGAATTTAGGATCGAGGGTGCGACGTTAAAAAGTAATCGCGGGCTATTGCGATGTCGCGAGCAATCTTTTCGGTGAGCTCCTCGTCCGATCCAAGTGTCTCAATATCGCTTATTTTCTCCAGAACGTCAACGAGAAGCTGTCTCCCATAGAGATCGCCCTCCCAATCCAACAGATGAACCTCGAAGAGTCGTGGAGCTTCTGAAACAGCCCCAATAACGACCAGCGCCTGACGTTCTACACCCTCAAGCTCAATATGGGCCGTGTACACGCCGCGCTCTAGCCCGTCGGGAACTTCGATATCAAGATTCGCAGTCGGATAGCCAAACGTTTTCCCCAGCCCTCGGCCAGCAACAACAACACCTCGAATGATCATAGCGGGAAATCCGTTTAGCCCGAAGCGCTTGGCTCTTCTGGCGGAGCGTTCCGAGCCAGCGGCACACGGATATGCACCACGGTCCCCTTCTCCTCTTCGGACTCAATCTCGACTGTCCCGCCATGGCGGGTAATGACCGACTTCACGATAAAGAGTCCGAGTCCCGAACCTTTCGTTTGCATCTTCATTGCATTCTCCGCTCGAAAGAATCTGGTGAAAAGTCGTTCAAACTGCCCACGCGGAATGCCGATGCCAGTGTCCTTTACCGTGACAACAATCATTGCTCCCTCTTGCGTAAAATGAAGCTCGACCGTTCCCCCTTTGGGGGTGTAGTACATTGCGTTGTCCAAGACGTTGCGTACGGCTAACCCAATCTTTTCCTCATCGAGAAACGATGATTCCGTCGGCGTCGCGGGAGGCATATACTGAAAACGCACCCCGTGCGTCTTCGCGATCATCGTATACTCGCTTGCGATCTTTTCCAGTAAGAGCGCGACATTAGCCCGTTTAAACTGATAGCCAAATCGCCGATCCTCAATGCGGGCCACGGACAAGAGATCGCCCACAAGCTGAATCATCTTCTCATTGGTCTCGAAAGCCCGACCGAGCGCCTCGCGTTGTTTCGGCACGACCACGCCATATTCTCCCTTGAGCGTTAAATCCAAAATCCACTTCAGGATCGAAAGCGGAGTGCGCAACTGGTGCGCGGCGATTGAGATAAACTCGCTCTTGCTGCGCTCAACCATGCGCTGGCGCGTAACGTCGCGGATAATTTTGATCATTCCTTCAACCCGACCGCCAGCCACGGTAATCGGCGCGCTTAACACCTGAAAGACGTTCTCCCGCGGGGTCGAGAGCGTGAGCTCGTGCACTTTCACATGAGGGTCAAGACCAAGGGACACCGGATCAATAACCCGGGCATTCACCCGCTCCGGATACGAAATGGCAGCGAGCGCGTTATTGGTGGAACCAAGGTGATCCTCCGGTAGAATCCGGGACCCCACAACGTCTGCGCGGGTTACCATAAGCATTTTTTCTCCAGCCCGATTGATCCGCAAGAGCACCGCATGGTTATCGTACTCGAGCAACCCGGTAGCGAGATTTTCAATTACTGTTTCAATGTGTGCCTTCGAACTCGCCAGTTCTGCAGTCCGCTCTTCCACCTTCTGCTGCAAATTCTGACTTAAATCGCGCAGCTCGCTCGTGAGTGATTCGAGGGTCTGTTTCTGCATTTCGCTCTTTCGGATGCTCGCGATAAAAAACATTCCGACAACGACGAACGCAAGGAAAATCACCAGCCCGCCGTACATACCAAAACTGATGACCTCGGAAAGAAAGATGTTGAGGAACAAAATGATGGTCATAGCGAGAACCATCGCCTCTGCCATGATCACCTTCACGTTGAGCACCTGGTGACGCGCGATCGCGTAGGAGATCACTGCCACCCACGCTAAAATGGTAGAGGGCCCAATCCAGTACCAAGTGAAACTGCCGACGAGTGGGACCCAAACATT
>CAZNTM010000009.1:11223-19081 GCA_964576005.1 uncultured Gammaproteobacteria bacterium | reverse complement strand
TCGTCTGTGGCGCATTTTTCTCCAGTTTCAGTATTAGCAGAAATTCGTAGATTCGTATTTAATTAGGACCTACGCCCAACCCCTTCCCTCTGTCATTCTGACGACCGAAGGGAGGAAGAATCCCCTACAATCAAACCTAAAGAGATTCTTCACTTCGTTCAGAATGACGCTTTTGCGTAGGTCCTACCATTATTGAAACCTCGAAAGTAAAGAAATACCTCTATGAAGAACGGTAAACAAAAAATTTCCTACAACGAATCCAGTGGCGTGCTTTCGTTTGAGTTTAAACATCGTCGCAGTGTGGACTCGGAGATCAGCGGCAACGTCGTGCTTGATTACGACGAGCATGGGGAACTCGTCCGGTTGAATGTGTATCAGATCAATTTTGACACCTTTCGAGAGCATCGGAAAATATTGAGTAATTTCGCGCGGTCCGTCGGCGCGCCGCTGGCCATTCAGTAACGGTATGAAGTTGATATTTAAAGAAACCAACCTTTCCTTGGAGAGCGCAGTGCGTCAGGAGCTGAAAGCCAAACTCGCCAAGCTCAACGTGTGGCTTCGGAAACTCGGCAGCGCGGTCAAGCTCGAGATTGAGGTGGCGTTGAGCACCCGTCATCACCGCAAGGGCAAAATCTACTACGCCGAGGGCACGCTCGTGCTCCCGAAAAAGACGTTGCGCGCAGAGGCCAAGCGGGAAGATGTCGTCGTCGCCTTTGACGTCATGCGTCAGGAGCTTGAGCGGGAGATCGAGCGCTACAAGAGCAGCAAGGAGGAGCTCGGGTACCGGCAGGCGCGGTTTGTGAAAAAGCGCACGCGCATGACTCCGCTTGCGTGGCGGGGGGCAGGCAGAGAGGAGGAGCAGGCAGAAGAGACGTGAGCTCGCGGTTTTTAGCTTTTAGCTTTTAGCTTTTAGGTTCAGGCGGTAACGTTCGTTCTTCTAACAGCTAACAGCTAACAGCTAACAGCTCGTTTGATGTCACTTCTGACCACCATTTTCGGCGATCCGAATGCGAGGGTGATTGCGAAGATCCAGCCGATCATCGCCGAGATCAATAAACGAGAAGACGCGTCCCGAGCCCTTCGGGACGATGATTTTGTTACGCGCATGGCCGCGCTCCGTAACCGGGTCACCGGCAGTGGGAGTAGCCCGGTTACGGAATTAGACGCCGTGCTGCCCGAAGTGTTCGCGTTGGTCCGTGAAGCAAGCCGTCGGACCATTGGGTTGCGGCACTTTGATGTCCAGCTTGTTGGCGGAGTGGTGTTGCATCGTGGGCAGATTGCCGAAATGAAAACCGGGGAGGGCAAGACCTTGGTGGCGAGTTTGCCGGTGGCGCTCAATGCCCTCACCGGAGGCGGGGTGCACATCGTGACGGTGAACGATTACTTGGCTCGTCGCGATACGCTCTGGATGGGTCCCATCTATCACTTTCTTGGTCTTTCGGTTGGTTGCATTCAGCACGAGAGCGCTTTTTTGTACCGGTCGGTCGGCAAACATCAGGGGGAATTGGTGCCAGTCGGTCGGTATCAAGCCTATGCCTGCGATGTCACGTACGGGACGAACAATGAGTTTGGGTTTGACTATCTTCGCGACAACATGGTTTCGAGCCAAGAGCACGCGGTCCAGCGCGCGCTCGCTTACGCTATCGTGGACGAGGTGGATTCCATTTTGATTGACGAAGCGCGCACCCCGCTTATTATCAGCGCTCCGGCCGAGGAATCGGCAAAGCTCTACGAGACGTTCGCGCGGCTTGTCCTTAAACTTAAAGAAGGCGAACATTACAACGTGGACGAGAAAATGCGATCAGCGACCTTGACCGAAGAGGGAATCGCGAAGATGGAGCAACTCCTCGGGGTCGCAAATCTCTACGCCCAAGGGGTGACCCTTGTGCACCATCTCGAGGAGTCGCTCAAGGCCCACACCCTCTACAAACGCGATCGCGACTACGTCGTAAAGGAAGGAGAGGTCGTCATCGTTGATGAGTTTACCGGCCGGCTCATGCTCGGGCGTCGGTACTCGGAAGGGCTGCACCAAGCCATCGAAGCGAAAGAAGGGGTCGCGGTTCAGGAAGAGTCGCAGACCTTGGCGACGATTACCTTCCAGAACTACTTTCGTCTCTATAGGAAGCTCGCGGGCATGACCGGCACCGCGCTTACCGAAGCTGAAGAGTTTTCCAAGATCTACAAACTCGAGGTGGTGGCGATTCCGACGAACAAGCCGATGATCCGCAAAGACACGCCGGATCGGATCTATAAGACCGAAGCGGGGAAGTTTAGAGCGGTCACCGCAGAGATCAAAGCACGGCATGAGAAAGGGCAGCCCGTGCTCGTGGGCACGATCTCTATTGAAAAAAACGAGCGATTGAGTGCGGAGTTGACGGAAGAAGGTATTGCCCACAATGTGCTCAACGCCAAAAACCATGAACGAGAAGCGGCGATCATTGCAGATGCGGGTCGAACTGGCGCCGTTACCGTTCCCACGAATATGGCTGGGCGAGGCGTGGACATTATCTTAGGCGGGACCCCGCCATCAGGGAGCGCGGAAGGTGTCCAGGACCCAGAGGAGCTCGCTTCATGGCAGCAAGAACACGATCGCGTCGTGGGCCTCGGGGGGCTGTTGGTGATCGGCACGGAGCGGCATGAGGCCCGGCGTATTGACAATCAATTGCGCGGCCGCGCTGGTCGGCAAGGCGATCCCGGCAGCAGCCTGTTTTGCGTGTCGCTGGAAGATGACCTGATGCGCATTTTTGGCACCGCACGCGTGAAAGGGATTATGGATCGCATGGGGATTCCAGAGGACATGCCGGTGGAAAATCGCGTGGTGAGCCGCGCCATTGAAGCGGCCCAGCATAAGGTCGAGGGGCACAACTTTGACATCCGCAAGCACTTGGTAGAGTACGATGACGTCATCAACAAGCACCGGGAGGTCGTGTATAAACGGCGGCACGAGATTACGGAGTCAGAAGCTGGAAGCGGGAAGTTAAAAGTCAACGCGATCATGATGAGAATGATTGAAGAGGAAATCGAGCGCGTTGTTGGTTTTCATACCGCCGGTGAGCTCATCGAGCAGTGGAATGTGAAAGAGATCGCCGAGGTGATGAGCACGATTTTCCCTTCGCCTCCTGATGTAGTGCAAGAACTTGGCGCGTTGCTCAAGACTGCTGGCGCGCCAGAGGTGGTACGCGATTCCGTCATTGCCCGCCTCTGTGGATTTGCGCGCGCTCGCTATGATGAGTTTGTCCGGCTCATTGAGGATCCAGAGAAAGGCGGCGCTGCTGGTGCTGCGTCACAACTGGTAAAAGTGGTGATGCTGCGGACCCTTGATACCCTCTGGGTGGAACACCTCGATGCCATGGATCACTTGCGCGAGGGGATTGGCCTTCGGGGGTATGGCCAACGCGATCCCTTAGTCGAGTACAAGCGCGAGAGTTTCCGGATGTTTAGCGAGCTCATGGCGCTTTTTGAGCGGGAGGTTGTCTACACCATTTTCAAGGTCGGACTTTCTGTGCTTGAGTCCCGCGGCGTCTTCGAACGCGCTGGGGTCACGTTTTCTGCGCCGGCAAAAACGACCGATGACGCCGGGCGTCAATCGGTCGCCCTGAGTCAAGTCGAAGGGCCCCATCCCCATGGAGAAAAAATCGGCCGCAACGACCCGTGTCCGTGCGGGAGCGGAAAAAAGTATAAGAAGTGCCATGGAAAATAAGAAGAGAAAGCTGCTCACGCTCACCATAATCCATCAGCACGAGAGCGTATTGCTTGGGATCAAGAAGCGCGGATTTGGCGCGGGACGGTGGAATGGGTTTGGCGGGAAAGTGGCTTCCGGGGAGACGATCGAAGAAGCGGCGAAGCGAGAACTGCAGGAGGAAGCCGGACTCGAAGCCGAGGAGCTTGAGAAGATCGGAGTTATCGAGTTTGAGTTTCGGGGGGACCCCGAACTCCTCGAAGTGCATATTTTTGTCGTGGAGCGGTTTTTTGGCGAACCAGTAGAGAGCGAGGAGATGAGGCCGCAGTGGTTTGCGGCAGAGCAGATCCCGTACGAAGCCATGTGGCCGGACGATCGTTATTGGCTCCCGTTGCTTTTGAGCAAAAAGAAATTTCGGGCACGGTTTCTTTTCCGCGATCCGAATGCTATCCTTGAGTATGACATCAAAGAGGTTGAAGCAATTTGATTCGACCTTTCGGCATTCTGATATAAGCAGTATAGTCTCTTAGAGACTATACTTCATGGGTGATATGCGGGCAGTTAAGTTTGTCAGCGGCGAGTACTACCACATTTTTAATCGCGGAGTAGAAAAACGTGTACTCTTCAATTCCGTCAGTGACTTTCAGCGTTTTTATAACTCCATGTACCTTTTCAACAACACCCACTATGCAAATCCGGGAAATTTCTCTCCGCCGTCGACACTCAATCATAACGATATAGAGTTTCTCCGGAGTTGGGATAAGGGCCGGGATCCATTTGTTCGTATCGTAAGCTTTTGTTTGCTCTCTAACCACTTCCATTTGCTTGTTCGGCAGCTTCGGGACGACGGTATTGTAATGTTCATGCACCGATTGGGCATGGGATATGCTCGGTACTTCAACAAACGATATAGGCGCATTGGTCGCCTCTACGAAGGCACGTTTAAGGCGATTCACGTACAACGGGACGCTCAACTCGAGCATTTGCCTCGGTATATTCATCTGAATGCGCTCGATCGAACCGATCTTCAGTGGCGGGAGGGGAAAATCAAGCAGTGGGTGACCGCGCGAGAATCCCTTGATTCATACCCGTGGTCGAGCCACCACGTCTATGCAGGCAAACTGCAACCACTGCCTCTCGTTGACGAGGCCTCCGTGCGAAGGTTATTCCCAATCCCTGCGGAGTATATCGCATTTTTGAAACGGTGGAGTAATCGGTTTTACGATTTTCAAAGATTTCAAGATTTATAGTCTCTTAGAGACTATAAAGAGATAAACATATGCTTGCTTCCAATATTAGTCTTACGAACGCAAAGCCTCAAAAACTCTTCTATTTCGTCGCTAACGTTGTGGTGTACCGCAAAGCAGACGAGCGGTGTTTGATCCTCCAACGCGATCCACGGGAGACGGTGCATCCGGGCAAGTACGGCGTGGTTGGCGGCAAGCTCGACTGGAGCGATTGTGACTTGACACACCCGACGCGGCTCAATGGCGATGTGTTAGATTTTGAGGACGCGGTGGAAAAGCTGCTGATACGCGAAGTAAAAGAAGAAGCTGGCATCGAGATCGAACCGGAACTCCGCTATATTAACAGTGTGGCCTTCGTGCGGCCGGATGAGATTCCGGTCGTTTTAGTTAAATTCGCGGCAAAGTACAAGAGCGGCGAGGTGGTGCTTGAACCCGGCGGGTTTACCAACTTCGCCTGGGTTAACGCCGAGGAAGTGAAGCGCTATCCTTGCATGGAGGGCATTGCCAAGGAAGTGGAAAAGACGATCCTTGCCAATCGGTAGCCAAGGGAGTATAGTGAGAGTCTCAAGGAATTGTTCTGTATGTCCATACCGATCCCCACACTATTAGAATTACTCAAAACGAGCGCGCATTTCGGGCATCGCAAAGGGAAGTGGCATCCAAAGATGGCGCCGTACATTTTCTCTGAACGCAGCGGTGTCCATATTATTAATTTAGAAAAAACGCAGCATCAGCTTGCGGCGGCATGCGCGTACGTTCGCGAGCTCGTGGCCCGCGGCGGGAAGATCGTGTTTGTCGGCACGAAGCGGCAGGTGAGCCCGATCATTCTCCGCGAGGCCGAGCGGGTCGGAATGCCGTACGTTCATACCCGTTGGCTTGGCGGAACGATCACGAATTTCCCGGTCATCCGTCGGGTCATTGACCGCTACCTAACGCTGAAGTCCCAAGAGCAGAAAGGGGAGTTGCAGAAGTATACGAAGAAAGAGCAAGTCGAGCTCCGTCGAGACATTGCGCGGATGGAAGCGATGGTCGGGGGCATTCAATCCCTTGAGCGTATTCCGGGGGCACTCTACGTCGTTGACGTGAAGCACGAACGCACTGCAGTGAGAGAAGCGCTCCGCAAGGGGATTCCCATTGTGGCGTTAGCGGACACAAATGCAAATCCAACGGGGATCTCGTACGTGATTCCGGGCAACGATGACGCGTCCCGGTCTGTTGCGATGGTAACAAAACTTATTGCTGATGCCGTGCTTGAGGGAGTTGCTGCTGCAAAAGCCGCGGCAGAAGCAAAAGCGATCGCGCAGGCAGAGAGCGCGGCCGTCTCCACAGCAGAAGCAGTGATTGTATAACTCGTCTTCCCATGGCTGCGGGAGTGGATCAGATTAAAGAGCTGCGCGAAAAAACTGGTGCTGGGGTTACCGATGTAAAGCGCGCGCTTGAAGAAGCGAGCGGAGATTTTGCATTAGCAATGAAGAAACTGCGCGAGCGCGGAGTGAAAGTTTCTCAAAATCGCGCTGCTCGTTCAGCTCAAGAGGGCTGGATCGGCAGTTACGTTCATCAGACCGGCAAGGTCGGTGTGCTTGTTGAACTGCGTTGTGAAACAGATTTTGTTGCCCGTTCCGGGCCGTTTCAGGCGTTGCTCAAAGCGTTGGCGCTTCATGTTGCTGCGGCAAATCCAATCTACCGCAGTGTCGAGGATATCCCGCAAGAGGTGATGGTCCAAGAAAAGGAGATCGCAAGGAATCTTGCGGAATCAGAAGGGAAAGCCGGCTCAATGGTGGATAAAATTGTGGCAGGAAAACTCCAGAAGTGGTATACTGAAGTCTGTCTGCTTTCTCAACCATTCATCAAGGACGAAACGAAGACGATCACTGACCTCTTTGCCGAGGCTCAAGCGCAGCTTGGCGAAAAAATCGAAGTGGGGAGGTTCGTGCGGTTTCAGATTTAATCGCTCTATGCTCCGCATTGCCATCAACGGGTTTGGCCGCATTGGGCGCGCCGCGTTTAAAGTTGCGCTTTCAAAGCTAGACATTGAGGTCGTTGCAGTAAACGACATCACAGACGCGCCGACGTTAGCGCACCTCCTAAAGCACGACACGATCTACAGAGCGTATGACCGCGAGGTCGGCGTTCGCGGCTCATCGCTTGTTGTTGGGAAAGCCACGGTTCCGGTACTCTCCGAAAAAGAACCAAGTCAACTTCCATGGAAGAAGCTTAAAGCCGGCATTGTCCTTGAGTGTACTGGGCGATTCACGACGCAGGAAGAGGCACAGAAACACCTTAAGGCAGGAGCCAAGCGAGTGGTTCTCTCCGCTCCGGCAAAAAGCGGGAGCATGCCAACGTACATTTTGGGCGTCAATAGCAAGCGTTACCAAGGGGAGTCGGTCATCAGCAATGCCTCGTGCACGACCAATTGCCTTGCGCCGATTGTTGCAGTCCTTGATGGAACGTTTGGCGTTTCAAAGGCGGTGATGACGACCATCCATTCCTACACCGCGGATCAGCGTCTCCATGATGCTCCTCATTCGGATCTCCGACGCGCCCGTGCCGCAGCGGAAAACATTGTGCCGACAACCACCGGGGCTGCGATCGCGACGGCCGAGGTTGTGCCAAAACTCCGCGGACGGTTTGACGGACTCTCGATCCGCGTGCCCGTGGACGTGGTGTCGCTTTCCGACATCACCTGCATACTTAAGAAGAAGACCACAGCGGAGGAAGTCAACGATGCGTTTCACAAAGCCATAAAGCAAAAACACTGGAAGGGGATTTTGGACGCGACTGACGAAGAACTGGTGAGTTCGGATTTTATCGGCAACTCGCACTCGGCGATCGTGGATCTGTTGCTCACGCGCGTCATAGATGGCGATCTGGTGAAAGTGGTCGCGTGGTATGACAACGAGTGGGGGTACGCGAACCGGCTCGTCGAGCTGGC
>CAZNTM010000009.1:0-11123 GCA_964576005.1 uncultured Gammaproteobacteria bacterium | reverse complement strand
GGGAAGCGCGTGCTTGTGCGCGTGGATTGGAATGTGCCCTTGGACGCGCGTTCCCGACCGCAGAAAAGCGGTCTTTTTCGGATTAAGACATCTGCGGCAACCGTAAAGGAACTTCTTCGCAGAAAAGCGACGGTTATTCTCCTTACCCACCTCGGCCGGCCAGACGGCAAGCCTGTTGCTCGGTTTTCCTTGCGCCACGTCATCCCGGCAGCCGAAAAAATTTTGCACCAACGGGTCACACTACTTCCATTGCCGCAAAGAGTTACCAGTTCCCAGTTACCAGTTCCCAGTTACCCATCGGTATTCCTGTTTGAGAACCTCCGTTTTGACCCGCGCGAAGAAGCAGGCGATCGCGGTTTTGCCCGGCAGTTTGCCCGAGGCGCCGACTACTACGTGAACGAGGCTTTTGCTGCCAACCATCGCAACCATGCGAGTGTCGCTGTGCTCCCGCGGCTGCTCCCTTCGGTGGCTGGTTGGCGTCTTCAGGAAGAGGTTGAAACGCTCGGTCAGCTTCTCGAGAAACCGCGGCATCCCTTTGTGGTTGTCCTTGGCGGGGCAAAGCTTTCAACAAAACTCGCTGTCATGAACGCCTTGCTGCGCGTTTGTGACCTCATGCTCGTCGGCGGCGGGATCGCAAATACCATGCTTGCTCTACGGGGGATCGGGATTGGCGCCTCGTTGGCTGAACGGGATGGTGCCCGAGTGTCCCCTCGTCGAAATGTCATTGCTCCGGTTTGGGACGTGGTGGTGTCACGATCGCAGAGGAAAGCGGTGAGGGTTCGCACCGTCAATATTGATCACAACGAGAAGGTTGGGAAGGATGAGCGAATCGTGGATGTCGGTTCTCGTACGCTCGCGCACTACCGTCGTTGGCTTGGGAACGCGAAAACCATCCTTTGGAATGGGCCGGTCGGCGTCAACGAAGTGCCGACTTTCTCAAAAGGGAACGCGGCGCTCGCACGGACGATCGCGGAGCAAACCGCGCGCGGCTGCTTGACGGTTGTTGGCGGCGGTGAGACCATGGACACGATTGACGCCTTGAAGCTGCGGTCGCAGTTCTCGTTCTGTTCCACTGGGGGCGGCGCCATGCTCGAATTCCTCGAAGGCAAACAACTCCCCGGAATCCTTCCGCTCATCAAACGCTAATCACGCTAATCAAATAAGCTTTTGTAAGAAAAAATAGCACTTTACATTATTACGCGGCCGCGTAATAATGTAAACAAGAAATTTCTAGCGACTAATAATTGTCATTGCGAGGAGCCGAAGGCGACGTGGCAATCCTAAGATCGAAGAGATTGCTTCTCCGCCAGCTGGCGGATCGCAATGACGAAAGTGTATGGAACCAACAATCGTCACCCCGTTTCAATTCCGTGGACTGCGCATACTCTTTGCGTTCGTGCTGCTTACGCTCATTGCACTCTTTGGCGCGATGACGATCAAGACCTATCGGCAAAGTAAGATTGTCGGCAAACCGGAAAACGTTCGCGATACCATCAGCGTCTCGGGCCGCGCCGATGTGACCGCGATCCCGGATATCGCTCTGGTAAACGCAGGGCTTGAGACGAATGCTCCCACGGTTGTCGAAGCGCAGCGGAAAAATAGCACGACCATGAACGCATTCCTCGATGAGGTCAAAGGGCTTGGCGTTGAGGATAAAGATCGCAAGACGGTCGGCTATACCATTGGGCCAAAGTACGAAGAACGCCGCGAGCCGATCACTGGTCGGTTCGTTCGTTCCGTGCTCGTTGGGTACGTCGTGACCCAGTCGCTTGAGCTTAAAGTTCGCAGTTTCGAAAGACTCGGAGACGTGGTCGCGCTGGTAGGCAAACATAATCTCAATCAAGTCGGAGAAGTGAGCTTTACCGTGGATAAACCCGATGCGCTCAAGCAGGAGGCGCTTGAAAAGGCGATTCTTGAAGCAAAACAGAAGGCAGAGCGGCTCGCGCGCGCAGGCGGCGTTCAGCTTGGGCGGATGATTTCCTTTGTTGAGTCAGCAGGCCCAATGCCGTATCGGTTCGATGCTCCGATGATGGCGATGAAAGCGGAAATGGGAGGGGAGCCGCCTCCAGTGCCTCGTTTTGAGCCGGGATCCCAAGAGCTTGAGGCAGTGGTGACGGTGACGTATGAGTTGTTGCCGTAACGGGAAAATAGTAATTAGAAATTAGTAACTCATGAGGCGGACGTTCGTTGGTTCAAAATTTCTATTTACCAATTACTAGTTTCCTGCCCTTATGAGGATTTTGGTGACCGGCGGTGCCGGATTCATGGGGTCGGATTTCATCCGCTATCTCCTCGCCGAGGTGGCGGATGTTGAGATTGTGAACTTCGACAAGCTCACCTATGCAGGCAACCTTGAAAACTTGCGAGAGGTTGAAAGCAATCCGCGGTATCGGTTTGTGAAAGGGGATATTGCGGATAAGGAGGCAGTAGCCGAGGTGCTTGTTGGCAGTAAATTCGACGCCATCGTGAACTTCGCGGCCGACACCCACGTGGACCGTTCAATTTCGGATGCCGAAGCGTTTGTGAAAACCGACGTGCTTGGCACATATACACTCCTTGAGCAAGTCCGACAGTTCAAAATCCCTCGTTTCGTACAAATTTCCACGGATGAAGTATACGGGTCCACCGAAACCGGCGAATGTACCGAATCCTCCCCGTTTGCGCCTAACAGTCCGTACGCGGCCTCGAAAGCCGGCGGGGATCTGCTCTGTCGGGCCTATTTTCAAACTTTTAGCACACCGGTTATCGTCACGCACTCGTGCAATAATTTTGGCCCGTACCAGTACCCGGAAAAAGTGATTCCGCTGTTTGTCACCAATTTAGTTGAAGGCAAGAAAGTACCGCTCTATGGTGACGGACTCAATGAGCGGGAGTGGATTTTTGTCCGTGACCATAGCCGGGCAGTAGCAACGATTCTCGAAAAGGGTACCGCGGGCGAAGTCTACAACATCGGCACTGGTTGGCGCATTTCAAACCTTGAGCTTACCAAAAAAGTGCTTGCCCAACTTGGTCATGGCGAAGACATGATTGAGCGCGTCGCTGATCGCCTTGGCCATGATCGCCGGTATGCGCTTGATTCAAAAAAACTCCGCACCTTGGGCTGGCAGCCGACCGGCGACTTTGACGAACACCTGCGCGAAACCGTAGAGTGGTATCGTTCGCATCCGCAGTGGTGGAGGCCGTTGAAATAGCTATGAAAGGCATTATTACCGCTGGGGGGTTGGGGACGAGGTTGTACCCCCTGACCTACGCGACGAACAAGCACTTGCTGCCAATCTACGACAAGCCGATGGTGTTTTATCCCATTCAGACGCTTGTTGAAGCTGGCATCACGGAGGTGCTCGTCATTGTCGGCGGTCCGCACGCCGGACATTTTTTACGGGTGCTCAACAACGGCAAGGCCTTGGGGCTCAAACACCTCGGGTTCGCCTATCAGGAGAAAGAAGGAGGAATTGCCGAAGCGGTGAGTTTGGCCGAGGATTTTGCCGATCGTGAGAAGGTCGCGGTCATTCTCGGAGATAATATCTTCGAGGATTCCATGGCCGAAGCGGCGCGCTCGTATGAACGTCAGGGGCGCGGGGCGAAAATTTTCCTCAAAGAAGTGCCAGACCCCGAACGGTTTGGGGTGCCGGAGATCGTTGATGGTAAAATCGTTCAGATTGAAGAGAAGCCGAAAAATCCAAAGAGTCGCTTCGCGGTCTCGGGATTGTATTTTTACGACGACCAAGTGTGGGAGGTCATTCGGACGCTTCAGCCATCACTCCGCGGCGAGCTTGAGATTACCGATGTCAACAATTTCTATGTGAAGCAGGGGACGATGAGCCATGAGATCCTCAAGGGCTCGTGGACCGATGCGGGAACGTTTGAGACGCTCCTTCGCGCCGGAAACCTTATAGCGGCGCAAGACGTCAGAGCGAGGGGAGCGGATAGGTGAAGACTCCGGGCCCCTCTTCGTCGCTGCCGCGGATCAAGAGCAACCGCTCGTCTTGAGAAAGGGCCATGTCGTCAATTTTTTCCAGCGTCAGGAGCGTCTGGGGCAAGGGGTCAGACACGCCGCGCTCGATCACCCAAACGGTTGTTGCGTCATGCAGGATGACGATTGGCAATCGCTCCGGAATCATCAGGGCAACTGCCGGCCGCTCGAGCGCCGTCGTCTCGGTCGCGTTTGTCCGGGATTGCCAGAGCTGGATTGCGTTTCCTTGCAGGTACCCCACGAGACCCTGACGGTTCCCATCTGCGGCAGTGACTGATGTTTTTGTCCACGAGGACGAACGGAGCCGATCGTAGACAAAGAGGAGGCGTTGTTGTTTTTCAAGGAAAAGCGCAAACTCGCGCTCGTGTGCGATGGGTTCCCAGCTCCCCTTGGGAAGGGAAGTATCAATGGCAAGAGGATCATCGTCATCCCGGCGATCCTTAAGGCGAAAGACGTCCGTTGCAATCCGCCGTGCCGGGACGTTCGGGAAGAGCACGACCGGTGAGGTATATGTCGTAAGCCCTTTGGTTATCCAGTACGAACGCTGCCAGTCACGGGCGCCCTCTTTCTGGACGCGCACACTCACCCGACCCGGGAACAATCCGGAGAACCACTGGTAGCGGTCAGTACGCGTCGGGGCGGTTGGCGCGCCATCAAGCGAGATGCGTGCGTTCGGATCTTTAAGATCCACAAGTAAGAGTCCGGTGCGCTGAATTTTCCAATTTCTCGTGTTGAGTCTCCAGCCGGCAGAGAGCATGAGCAGCACTGGGGCGATGAGGATAAAGAGCATGACGAATATCCAGAAGAGTGCCCGCCGGGCGTTTTTTGTCATAGCGTTGTCGAGAGGCTTGGTTTGTGTTAGAGTAGTGCTCTAGCGTTTGAGTATAGTCCGTATGGCTCGGTTTGTCATTACCGGCGGGAAGAAGCTCTCTGGAAGCGTTGCGGTTTCCGGGATGAAGAACGCGGCGACTCCGGTGCTTGCCGCGACGCTGCTTGCTTCGGGACCCTGTACCATTCACAATATCCCGCGCATCACGGACGTGGAGCGGATGGTGGATCTCTTGCGCATTCTGGGAGCGGACGTCCGCTGGCAGGAAGCGCATGTGCTCACCGTTGACCCTCGCGGCGTTGATGTTACGCCGCTGCTTGCCGCGGCGCGCTCCCCGGATTTTCGCAGCCACCCGTTCGCGCGGGGGGTAAAAGCGATGCGCTCCTCGGTGTTGCTTATGGGGCCGCTGCTTGCGCGGTTTCCCGAGGTGGCGTTCCTTGAACCGGGCGGGTGCATCATTGGCAACCGGCCGCTTGATACGCACCTTGAGGCGCTCCGGCGTCTCGGCGTGGAGATTGAGCGTGAGAATGGGACCCTCTGGTTCCGTCGCGGGAGGCTCGTTTCATCCCGGATCGTCCTGCCGGAGTTTTCCGTGACTGCAACCGAGAATGTGCTCATGGCAGCGACCGCGGCAGAGGGGGTGACGGAGATTGCGCTTTCCGCCGCAGAGCCGCACGTCGTTGATCTTATTCACTTTTTGCAATCACTCGGCGCCAAAATCACCGGTGCGGGCACGCACACCGTCCGGATCGAAGGGGGAGGCAGGCTTGGCGCCGCAGACCATTCCCTCATTCCCGACCAGCTCGAAGTGGGGACCTTTGCGGTCGCGGCTGCGGCGACGAAGAGCTCGATTGCGATCACCGGGGCTGAACCCTCCCACCTCGACAGCGTCTGCTCACGGCTTGAGGCCGCGGGAGTGCGCCTGCGATGGAGCGGGACAACGCTTGAGGTCAGCCCCGCGAGCAGGCTCACTGCCTTCCGCCTGCAATCATTGCCGTATCCGGGGTTTCCCACGGATCTTCAGGCCCCGTTTGCCGTCCTTGCCACCCAGTGCCATGGGACGAGCCTCATTCACGATCCCATGTTTGAAGGGCGGCTCGGGTATGTGTCCGAACTCGTGAAGATGGGAGCAAATGCCGTCGTATGCGATCCGCACCGCGTTTTGGTGAGCGGCCCCACTCCGCTTTACGGCAATGAAATCCGTTCGCTTGATCTGCGCGCCGGCGCCACGTTGGTCGTTGCGGCACTCGTGGCGCAGGGAGAGACGGTGCTTCACGATGCGGAGATTCTTGACCGCGGGTACGAACGGCTCGAGCAGCGCTTAGGCCTGCTTGGGGCGCAGATTCGCCGTGAAGGTTGAGTCTCTCTTTATGTCTTCCGGACCACCCCTGACCATGAAACGGTTCCTCGTCGTTTACGCCGGGACGTTTTTGATTTTCGTTGTGTTCCTTTCCGGCCTCTGGGTAGGGGCGGGTTTTCCCGGCGCTGCTGATCAGGGGGATGCCGGAGGCAAAAACTCCAAGAGAACCATCGGTGATCGTCAAACGTTTAAAGCTCCTCCGGGACTCGAAGGCGCTATTGACGTCAATCAGCTCTGGAAGATCTGGGACGTTGTTCAGGAGCGCTACATTGATCGGCCAGTGAGCGCCGAGCGGCTCTTTAACGGAGCCTTGAGCGGAGTGGTCGCGAGTTTGGAGGATCCCTACTCGGTCTACCTTGATCCCGAGACTGCGAAGAAGTTCAGCGACGATCTCTCCGGCTCCTTTGACGGGATCGGCGCCGAGATCGGCATTAAGCGGGAGCAGTTAAAGATCATCGCCCCGCTTGAGGGTTCTCCGGCAGAACGAGCCGGGTTGAAAGCCGGGGATGTGATTCTTGCGATTAACGACATTGACACCCGGGGCATGACGCTTGATCGCGCGATCAGTCTCATCCGGGGAAAGTCCGGCACGCGGGTGGTCTTAAAAATTTTCCGCGAGGCATTGAGTAAACCAACCGAGATCGCGGTTATCCGCGAGACGATTGTGGTTCAGAGTGTGCGCTCGAAGATGCTGCCGGAGGGAATCGCTTACCTCAAGATCGCCTCGTTTGATGAGCGGGCAGCATCAGGCGTGCGCCAAGCCGTTGACAACCTTTTGGGATTTCATCCCGCAGGGCTCGTCGTAGACCTTCGCAATGACCCCGGAGGATTTCTTGATACTGCGGTGGAGATCGCTGGAGAGTGGCTGAAGGACGAGGTGGTCGTCTACGAGCAGTTCCACGCTGCTCCCGAAGGCGCCGGCGGGGTAGACACGAATGGAAGGCGCGCGTATCGCGCGGAGGGTCGGCAGAAGCTTGCGAAACTCAAGACCGTAGTGCTTGTGAACGCCGGCAGCGCTTCGGCGTCTGAAATTCTTGCCGGAGCGCTGCAAGATCATGGGCGCGCCACCATCATTGGCACACGGACCTTTGGCAAAGGGTCGGTGCAGGAGTACGAGCGCCTTGATGATGGCTCGGCGGTAAAGATCACGGTCGCGCGGTGGCTCACCCCGAAAGGCCGCGCCATTGAAAAAGACGGAATTGCGCCGGATATTGAGGTGCCGGAGGCCGAAGAGGATGAAACAGGGCCAGAGTCCGAAAAGAAGGATCCGGCGCTTCAAAAAGCGGTGGAGATCATACTTGGTGAGGTGAAGTAATTAGTAATTGGTAACTAGTAACTCACGAGACGAACGCGACGCGATCAAAAAATTACAAAATTACGAATTACTAATTTCCTGCTCCTCGTGTGGCAACTCAATGGTACTTCCAGTCCCGTCGGAAGATCAGCCCATTTTTTGCGCTTTTTCCTCCGCGGATCATCAGCACGGAATACCTCCGCGAGGTCGTGGGTGATGCCTTTAATCAGGTCCTTGTGCTCTACGAGGATGGCTGCTACCAGTTTTTTATGGATGCTCCGAGCCAAGAGCGCATCGGTGCATTGCTTTTTGAGCGCGTCCGTCGCGAGCCGACCTATGTGCGAAAACTCACTGCAGAGGTGGAGGAGCGCGGGAGGAAGCTCCTTGCCGTTGCCCGACGGTTCCTTGACGGGGATCTTGAGTCGCGGCCGCTCTCTGCGTTGCGGCGAATCTTCCACCGGTACCGGGAGGCGTATAATGCGATGTTTGCGCGCGGGGTCGTCGCTGTGCTCATTGACCGTCCGCTCATTGCGCACCTTCAGGGAGTGCTCGCAAAGCGGATTCCCAACGACAGTGAGCGTTTTGCAGAGGTGTTTACGATGCTCTCGACCTCGTCAGAGGTGAATTGGCACCTGAAGGAAGACGAACAGCTTGCGGCGATTGCCCGTCGCGCCCGGAAAACCGCACCGTTCGCCCGGGCGTTGGCATCAGGGAGTCTCACGGTCGAAGGCATCGCGTCGTTTCCTGAAATTCAATCTGCGCTCGCGCGACACCACGAACGGTTCGGCTGGCTTGTCCATGATTATGAAGGAGACTCGTGGACGTTTGCCGATATTGTTGACCGTTTCATTGAGCATGCGCGGTTTTCCGGGTCTTGGCCAGCGTCGGTGCGTACGCGGGTTAAAACCATTACGGATACCCAAGGAAGCATTCTCGGGCGTTTCTCTATCTCGGCTCAAGACGCGGCGCTATTTGAATCTCTCCGGCACTGCGTGTATCTCAAGCATTTTAGAAAGAATTTTGACGTACGCGCGTGCTTGGGCCTTGACCGTTTTTTTGAGAATCTTTCGGCGCGGACGATGTTGGGGCGTGAGGCCCTGCTTGCGCTAAGCCCCGAGGAGGTCGAGAGTCTCCTTGACGGGGCTGCGTACAGCACCGAGGAACTACTGGCTCGCAGAAAAAAAAGCGCCTACCTTACGGAAGGGGGGAAGGTTCAGGTGTTTACCGGTGATGCTTCAGAACCGTGGTTTGCCGAAGCGTCGGTGGAACGCGAGCTTCCGGCAGAGGGCATGGTGCGCGGACTCACGGCTTCGCCCGGGCGCGCCACCGGGCCCGCGCGGATTGTTCTTGATGCTGCAGGGTTAAAGAAGATTCTCGTGGGAGACGTCATGGTGGTCATGGACGTGCTGCCCGAGTATCTCTCGGTGCTCCGGCGCTGCCACGCGCTCGTTGCCGACGGAGGCGCGACGATCACGAGTCATGTGGCGACGATTGCGCGGGAAGTGGGATTGCCAACGCTCGTAGGCGCGCTCAATGCTTCGCGCATTTTCACCGACGGCATGCCCATTGAGGTGAACGCCACCGAAGGGTACGCGCGAGTGATTCAATAGATCGAGAGAAAAAAGAAGCGACCCCGCGGGTGGCAGGGTCTGGGGGCGGTTCAGGGCGCTCCCGAAATTCGTCCGCAAAGCAGGCGGGCGATGTTGTCGCTGAAGCTCATCCCTTGCTCGAAGGAGGCAGCGAGGAAGATGAGATGCGTGCGCCATGGGTACGCCGCATCGTTGATGGGGAAGGGGAGTCGGGGAATGGCTCCCTGCTTCCTCTGGGGGTCATAGAGGTATTCCTTCCCAAGCGCAGTCTTCAGTTGTTCGAAAACTCCCAACTGCGCTGGCAGGTCAACCCCGCGCTGGAGCACACAGGATCCTTCTGGCCACTCCGGGCCCCAGACGCGCGCCGCAACTGACTCTGCGAAGTTCTCGGAGAGGTTGCGGACATTGATCCCGCGCAGTACTGCCGTGCGGCAGTTTCTTGTCGTGATCGCCTCCCGAGGTGACTGAATCCATTGGTGATCTTCGAAGGTGAAGTTCACCGCGAGCGACCCGCGACGGATTGTTGCGGCGGGAGTTTCGACGATCTCGCATGCCGTGTCGAAGAGTGCGAGATACGACGCGCGATCCAACAGCATTTCTGGCAGGTTGCGTCGGAACAGGGCGCTGCCGACATGGATTCTCCGGGGAGTCTCGAGGCGGAAGCTCACGCAGGTGGGCACGCCATTGAAGAAGTGGAACCCCACCCCTTGGCTTGCTTCCGATGTTGGGCGTACGAGAAACACCTCGGTCCCTCCCTGGGTCCATCGGAAGACGTGGCGCTCCGTGGTCTGTGAGGGGAACCGATCACGTCGCAGCACGAGCTCTGTGCCTGCGCCCCCGCCGAGCAGACAGGGAGACACGAGGACGATCTCGGCGCTTGGAACGTCCTCAAAGACTTGCCGAACGGCTTCGGCGACCTCCGCTGGCTTGACCGCGAAGTATCGCGGGTGGGGGAGAATCTTGCCAAGGCCTTCTTCGGCGAGCCGTTGGTAGAGCGTTTGTGGGAATTCGAGGTTGACCGAGAATTCCGGCGGGACGTTCACGGTATGTTTGGACCATGTAAGGTCCGCCCCAAGCGCCTTGAGTAATCGTTGCGCGGGTTCATTGACCGTGAAGAAGTTAAGCTTTGCGCCATTGGCAAGCTTCGCGCGAAGTAAGACCTGCGTGTCGTGGCTCTCGAGGAGACTGGCGATCAGCCCTCGCGCATCCCATCGCACGAAGATGATCTCCTTGACTCCAAGACCAACATCCTCGAGCCACCGCACGTAGTCCATGATCGCTTGCTGCTGATCTCCTGTGGTCATAATGACCATTTCCTTGCTGTGCAGGAGAGACCAGCGATCGTAGTACTTGGTACCCGGAATGTCCTCCTCTACAGCTTCGAAGGAGGAGAGATCGAAGATATCAATGACCGAGTCGGTATCCATGAGGCGTTACCTCCGTCTTTACTCTTGTCAAGGAAGTCCGGGATCGCACTGTGCAGAGGGTAGCGAAATTATCTGTGTTCGACAAGGGTGTTGCGGCGGTGTACCATAGAGGCGGTTATGCCGCGCTCGAATTCCATTATTCTCTTTTTTCAAGACATTAGAGCAGGCGACACCACACTTGTCGGCGGCAAAGGGGCGAGCCTTGGAGAAATGACCAACGCCAAGATTCCGGTGCCGTACGGGTTTGTCATTACGACCAACGCGTTTACGCGGTTCCTTGACGAGACCAATCTCGATGTGGAGGTCAACAGCCAACTTGCTGCCATGAATGAGCAGGACACGAAGAGCGTGGATGAGACCTCGCGGGTGTTGCGGGGACTTTTTGCAAAGGCCCCAATGCCCGCAGACATTAGCACGGAAATTTTGAAACACTATGATGCTTTGGCGGGGAAAGCGTTGCTCGTAGCGGTTCGCAGCTCTGCTACTGCTGAAGATTCAACCGCGGCCTCTTGGGCAGGAGAGTTGGAGACGCATCTGAATACAAAACGCGATGGCATATTGGAAAAAGTAAAAGACTGCTGGAGTTCGCTCTATACGCCACGCGCGTTGGTCTACGCGTGTGATCGCGGGTTTCTAAGAAAATCTAAAGGT
>CAZNTM010000008.1:5381-19213 GCA_964576005.1 uncultured Gammaproteobacteria bacterium | reverse complement strand
TCGGTAGCCCTTCGACAAGCTCAGGGCATAAATAAAGCATTTTTCTACAGTCTCATTTTTATGAAACCGCAAGGCACCACCTTTGCCTACATTGACGGCGCGAACCTTCACAATGGGATCGCTGACCTTGGTTGGCGATTGGACTATCGGAGGTTCCGCGTATGGTTGCGGGATAAGTTCGATGTCATCAATGCATATTTGTTCATCGGTTTTGTTCCGAAGCATAAGAACCTGTATACTCACCTTCAAGAGGCCGGGTTTATTCTAGTGTATAAAGAGATTACGTACGACGGGACCGGTCGGGTGAAAGGCAACTGCGACGCAGCACTGGTGTTGAAAGTCGTTTCCGATTTTTATGAGCGTCATTACGACGAGGCGGTAATTGTTTCGAGTGACGGCGATTACGCGGAGTTGGTGGGATTTCTCAAGGAAAAGAATGCCCTTCGGATGGTCGTTTCCCCAAGCAACCGGTGCTCCTATCTTTTGCGAAAACAAAATATTCCGCTGTTATATCTCGACAGACAACGACGGAAGCTCCAACTTCAATCGCAAAAAGAAAAAGCCCCGAATGCGGACAGGACCGCATAAGGGTCTTTTTCATGGTGATAAACGGAGCATAGCACGGCCATAGAAAATGTCAAGTGCCCCGCCATGTGCGGGCGCAAGCGCAGTTGACAAAATTGATTCAGCATGAGAGAGTATTTTCTTGTTCTTTTTAAATAGAAACACATGAGAGGAGCCCGCCTTCGCTAAAGCTACGGCGGACAAGCGTTTTTGGAGTCTACTCTCCAAAGCCTTGGCGACGGAGGGCTCCTCTCAACAACGAGAGCGAGTCCTGGGCCACCATAGGCAAAGTGGCATCAATCTCAATTCGGGCGACGAAAGCCTGAAAGGAGTGTGTTGCGATGAGCGACACGGAAGTCAAGGAGACGCTCGAGGCAGCGCTTCTCCAGTCCACCGGCGGGCAGACCATGGCGTTGCTCGAGAAGCTGTGGAGGGCAGCTGGGCAGACGCAGGAAGGATTCGAGGCGATCCGGCGCGGTGACCGGAAGATTGTCCTTGAGACGGTCATCCGGAAGCTCTTCGATAAGACTGGCCGTGGCATCCCGCAGGAGGGAATGAGCGGCAAAGTTGTCAATGAGGACAAGACGTTCGGGCTCCAGCAGCCGCCAGCGGACTACGTCAAACGACTGCTGCGTCTGCAGGAGTTCTTCCCGCTGGGGACGCGCTTCGTCACCGCCGAAGAGTTCACGACCCGCAGCGAGGCGATCATCGCCAAGCTCGGGGCCGACGATCTCATGAGAAGCATTCTCAAACGGGCTCACCTCCCGATCGCGCTTCCGCACCTGCCGGGCCTCGAGAAGCAGGACTACGGGAAGACCCTCGAGGAAGTCTTTCTGTTCGCTGTCAAAGGTTCCTACGAGCAGTACTTCGCCAACAGCGAAGAGCCCGAGAAGAGCTGCACGTTCAACAACAACAACAATGCCGGAGAGCTGGAGAGCAAAGTGACCGTCGTTGACGGCAGTCGGCACGACCAGCTCATCGCGGCGATGGGCAGCGGTCCGGTCGTAGCTCTGTACTTCCCGAACCCGCTCCAGGGGTTCTCGATTACGGCGGCGCGCGAGTTCATCGCGCTTTTGTCACCCGAGTTCCTTCTGACTGGCGGGCTTGACATCGCCACAGCCATGACGGCCTACCCGGACGTCTTGGCGCGCGACTTCCAGACTCCGGGTCTGGACATGGCTGCACTGCAATGGAGGTCCCCCGGGTACTCGCTCGTCTTCAAGGCCCGCGCCGGGAGCCTGGTCTTCGGCGGCAGGGTCCTCGTCGCGCACGGCGACTGCTCAGCTGGCCTGCTCGTCCTCGGGTAGTGGGGTTCCTTGGGCTTTGGAGCCTTGATTCTTGGATCACGTCCCTTGCGACTTGATCTTCGAGACCTTGGCTCCGGAAGCTCCAGAGTACCTCGTATCCACGAGCTCGCCCAAGCGGGGTCACGATTTCTCCACATCGTGTACCCCGCTTTTTTCAAGCTCTCCTTTTTTCGTTTGTCGCTATTCTCATGTTCTTGAGAACATGAGAATAGAGCGCATCATGTCCTTTGCCTTGTTTGAGAGGCATCGAGGACGTCCAAACTTGACTCCGACTATTGAGGAGCTTCATACTAGTTTCTATGATCGTTCTCTCACTCGGCGGGTCTCTCATTGTCAACGATCGGGGCGTCAACGTCGCCTATCTTCGCAAGTTCGTTTCGCTCATCAAGCGAGAGGTTTATCGTGGGAAGAAATTTCTCATTTGCTGCGGCGGGGGAGCGACGGCGCGCATGTACCACTGCGCGGCCGAGCAGTTGGATCCTCGGGTAAAGGAGCTTGATCTTCACTGGGTCGGCATTCGTTCCTGCCACCTGAACGAGGAATTATTGCGAGTTTCATTTGGGGATCTCGCCGCTTCTTTCTCTGGAGAGGAGCGGGATCGCGCACGAGTCCGTTGGCATCGTCCGATTGTGATCGGGCGGGTCGGCAAGCCCGGGGCATCCAGCGACGCGTCGAGTGTCAAGTGGGCGCATGCGCTGAAAGCTCGGGCGGTGTACAACCTCACGAATGTGGATGGTGTTTACGACTCTGACCCCCGGAAGGACAAAAATGCCCGTCATTTTTCGCATTTGACGTGGCGGGAATATCAAAAGGTCCTTGGCATCACGCAATGGAGACCGAACGCCCATGCGCCGTTTGATCCAATCGCGAGCCGTCTGGCAGCCCGTTGGGGGATTTCGGCGGTGATCTTAAACGGAGCTCACCTGACGAATTTTTCCAAGGCGATCGCCGGAAAGCCATTCCGGGGGACGGTGATCCATTCCTCTCATGAGCAATAGAAGCGACGGTGGGCAGTTGGTCTCGCGCATGGTAGAATAGATGTCGTATGCCCCTGTCGGAAAGCGCGCTGCGCGACGCGCTGGTAAAAACAAAAGCGATACCAAGGAAGGATTTTGACCGCGTTTCGAAACACGCGCGAGAAATAGATCAGCCGCTTTCAAGTGCGCTCCTCTCCGAGGGTGTGGTGACGCCTGAAGCGCTGCGCGCGCGGATGGCAGAGTATTTTAAGGTTCCCGCGATTGACCTCTCCACGCTTCAAATCGCAGAGGACCTCCGGACGCTTGTCCCTCTCCTGGTCGCGCGCCGGCAGGAAATCCTTCCATTTCGAAAAGATCGAAGCGGCATTCATGTTGCCATGAGTGATCCGCTCGATGAAGAGGCGGCAAGAGCGCTTGGAAAGAAAACCGGGGAGACCATCCATCGGTACTGGGCAGCGCCCAGCGAGATTGTTGGCACACTCGTCGGCAAGGAGGGTCATACGACCGAGACGTTCCAGGAGCAACTTGCACATTCCTTAAAGGAACTTGAGGCAGGAGTAGTGGCGCACGCGGCGACGGGAGAAGAGGCGCCGATCGTGCGCATCGTCGAGGCGCTGCTCCATCATGCGATGAAAAATAGCGCTTCTGACGTTCACATTGAACCACGCGACCAAAACGTTGACATCCGGTTTAGAATTGATGGCGTGCTTCATGACCTTACCACCCTGCCAAAGGCCATCCATGAGCTCGTTGTCACCCGTATTAAGATTCTTGGCAAGCTGCGCACCGATGAACACTTGGCAGCCCAAGACGGGAAACTCACGTTCTTATTTGAAGGCAGCCGGGTAGACGTGCGCGTTTCGATCGTGCCGATCGTCTACGGAGAGAAAGTGGTTATGCGGCTGCTCGCCCAGCAAGGGCGCGGGTTTTCCCTCGAGCGGCTGCCATTTAGCGAGCGCGATGCGGCTATTATCAAACGCAATATCCAGAAGCCATGGGGGATGATCCTCGCGACCGGCCCCACCGGATCCGGGAAGACCACGACGCTTTACGCGATCCTCAAAGTGCTCAATACGCGCAGCGTCAACATTTCCACAATCGAAGATCCGGTGGAGTACGACATTGCCGGGATTAACCAGATCCAGGTGAACCCGAGGACAAACCTCACCTTTGCCCATGGGTTGCGCTCCATCCTTCGGCAAGACCCGAACATCATTATGGTCGGGGAGATCCGGGACGAGGAGACCGCCCAGATCGCGGTCAATGCTTCATTAACCGGACATCTGGTTCTTTCCACTCTGCATACGAACGACGCGGCGACGACGCTCCCGCGGCTGCTTGACATGGGGGTGGAGCCCTTCCTCATTGCCTCGACCGTGAACATCGCGATCGGCCAACGCCTTGTGCGCGCGCTTTGTCCAAAGTGTAAAAAGGCGCAGACGATTGTGACAGAACATTTGCCCGAGGAAATTCTTCACGTGCTTTCTCCCAAGGCACGCCAGACGCTTGGCCGCAGTATCAAAGTATTTCAAGCAGGCGGGTGTACTTTATGCCACCAGACCGGCTATGAGAGTCGGATTGGAGTCTACGAAGTGCTCGAGATGGACGAAACGCTTCGAAAGCTTGTTATGGCGCGTGCGACCTCGGATGACATCCGTACCCAATCGAGGGCAAGCGGCATGACAACCCTGGTGGAAGACGGGATGCGCAAAGTCATTGCAGGGTTGACGAGTGTGGAAGAAATTTTACGTGTGACAAAAGAATAAATCGCTCCATGGCCCTTTTCGCCCCCATCTCCCTTTCAGACAAGTTGCTCGTCATCAAGCACCTCGCTACGCTCACGCGGGCCGGCATCCCGATTGATGAGACACTCAAGATTCTCCTTGAGGAGACGACGCACCGGCGACTCAAAATTGCGCTTTCCCAGATTCTTGCGCGCGTGCAAAGCGGGGAAGCGCTGGCGAAATCTCTTGGTGAGTTTCCGCGCATTTTTGATCCACTGTTTACCCACATGGTCGAGGTTGGGGAGCGCAGCGGGACCCTTGAGCAGAACCTCGCGTATCTTGTGCTCCAGTACGAAAAAGATGCGGAGCTGGTACGGAAAATTCGAGGGGCAATGCTCTATCCCGTCCTTGTGGTTGCTGCGGCGATTTCCATGAGTTTTGGGATCACGTATTTCATTATACCGAAGATGACCGGAATCTTTAGCACGTTAAATGTGGAGTTACCGTTCACTACGCGTTTGTTGATTCGCGCTTCGGATATTGTGCGCGCGTACGGCGGACGGATTGCTATAATCCTTTTCGGTTCGATCTCTGCCCTTGGGTGGCTGGTGCATCAGCCAAAGGTCCGGCCGCACTGGCACGGACTGTTGTTACACATCCCGATCGTGGGGAAATTGAGCCGGGAGTTAAACCTAGCGCGGTTTTCTCGCACGATGGGAATACTGCTTAAAAGCGGACTGCCCCTTGTGGAGGCCCTGACGATTACCGAAGCCACGCTTGAAAACGACGTGTACCGTGCAATTGTGCGCCGAGTTCGTGCCGGCACCGAGCGCGGGCAGAGCATCGCCACGGTGCTTCATGATTTCCCGGCGCGGGTCATTCCGGTCATGGCTACCCGAATGATCGGGATTGGGGAGCGTACGGGCAAACTGGATGAGATGTTGCTCTATGTGAGTTCGCTCTACGAGGAGTCGGTTGATGACACGACGAAGAACCTCTCCACGGTGCTTGGGCCGCTTCTGCTCGTGTTTATCGGCGGGATGATTGCGTTTGTGGCGCTCTCTATTATCGCACCCATTTACAAGCTCACCGGCTCGCTCCGACGCTAGGCGGGCAGAATCGAGAATTTATTTAGGATCGTGATTTTACGGCTGTGCGTGGTTTTACGTTGATTGAAGTCCTCCTTGCCGTCGCAGTGCTTGCGGTGATTGCCGGTTCAACCATTGGGCTCTCTTGGACAAGCGTCCGGGTGACCGAGCTTGATCGTGCTGCTGAAGAGGTCGTTGAGCTTCTCCGAAGTGCGCACTGGCAGGCGCGGCTTGGAGTTCTCGACCAGCCTCACGGTGTGTATCGGCAGGGGAACATCATTACCCACTACGTTAGCTCTTCCTTTGCAACCCGTCTTCCTTCCTACGATCGAGTGCTCACACTTCCGGCAGAGATAACGGCAACGGGCGCTGCGGAAATCACGTTCGCGGTTCGCTCTGGCCGTGTCGGAGCACCTGCGGTTATTACTCTTGAGCGCGCGGGGTCAAATCCGCGGACGATTATGGTAAACATCGGGGGCGTTGTTGATTGGTAAACGAGGAAACCATGCGTGGCTACTCTCTGCTTGAGGTGTTGCTTGCGATCGGTCTTTTTGGAGCGACCAGCGCACTTTTTGGTACGCTCACCGTTGAGCAGACAGTCTCTGGCCTCATGACCCGCGAACGCGCGGCAGCCCTCCGGCTTGCGCGCGAGGGGCTTGATGTGAGTCGCTATCTTCGCGACAGCGGTTGGGAGCTGGTGCCGGCAGGTACCTACGGACTGTCGTTTGCCGCTGCTCGGTGGACGCTTGATACCCTCCCTGAACAGCGCGGCATCTATACGCGGATTCTTGAAATCACTGACGTTGATCCAAATCGGAAGATGGTTCGCTCACGGGTGAGTTGGGCAGATCCCCGGAGTACCGCTCTTCGGGAGACGGTGCTGGAGACTCAGTTGAGTAACTGGAAAACTCCATCCACCGAAGCTACTGCAGTCTCTGTGGATCTTTCAGGAGTTTCAATAGGAGGCACTGGGCAAAATGAGGTGCGCGGCATTGTGTTGCGAAACAACTCAAGCCGACCCGTGACGCTCACGCACACCCAGTGGAGCTGGAACAACCCCAAGCTGATCAAACGACTTCGCATTGAGCACGAGGGCAGTAATCAGATCGTTTGGGATGAAGATGGGCCAGGGACTCCCCAGGACGATCAGCCGTCTGGGACCGTACTTGATATTCTTAACGTGCGCATTCCAGCAGCAGATGCAGCGACCGTGACCCAAATGCGGTTTTCCGGAAAGATGGCAGGCAGCACACTTTCTGCAGTGTTCACGTTTGTGGATGGTTCTCAAAAGACTGTGCCGACATTCGCTCCATAGAGAAGCTATGATGGGGAAAACTGTATCACGAGCGCGAGGCATGACGCTCATTGAGGTGCTCCTTGCGGTGGGGCTTATCACGACGCTTGGGTTTGTCGCAATTGAGTTCACCCGAACCTTACTTGAGTATCAAGCACGCGCGCAAGCCTCGCGTGAGCTTGAGGCAGGCGGGCAGGTGGCGCTCGAATTCCTTGCACGGACTATTCGCGCTGCATCGGTCATTCGGCTGCCTGCTGCCGGAGCCAGTGGTGGAGCCCTTGAGTTTGACGTCCTTGACCTGGTGCGCTCTCCCACACGCGTCGAGGTCTCAAACGGGACACTCCTAGTCACCGAAGGCGCGACAAGTCCCTGGGCGCTCACAAATTCGCGCATACATGTACGCACGTTCACGGCGACCTCTCTGCTGCCCGCGTCCACTCCGGCGGTTTCGTTCACCCTTTCTCTTGAGCATGTGAATCCAGAGAATGTGCACGCCCTTTCGGTTTCAGAGGATTTTTCGCTTACCGCGCGACTCGCGCGCTGACGCGTCCCTGTGAATACGACAAAGTCAACAACCCCCCGAGGTTTCATCGCCGTGCTGCTCATTGTCACCCTTGGGGCACTGCTGACGTTAACGACGCTTGCGGCAGTGCGTATCAGCGTGGGCCGTACTCTACTTGAAATTGACACGTTTGCATCCGAACGCGCGTTTGCAGCAGCCGAAAGCTGCCTCGAAGAAGGGCTTGTGCGCTTGGCTTTCAATCCGAGTTACGGCGGCAATGAGACGCTCACGATTGCAGGAGTCACTTGTTCTCTTACCGTAGTCACGACCTTGCCAAATGGCAATCGCACCCTTTCTTCCAGCAGCACGGTTGACCGTAGCACGCGTCGGGTGTGGATTGAATTTACCTCAAATCCCTTACAGATTATCTCGTTTCGGGAAGAGCCGTAAGGGGTTACTTTGGTTTGCGTTTGTGGGTTCTTTTTGCTAGACTGCCTTCATCTGTGAATAGTTTTAATTCACTTTCTTTACATCCTATGCGTCTTCGTTCTCGCGGATTTACGCTCATCGAGATCCTGATTGTTATCGGTCTTATCGCAGTGTTGGCGGCGGTGGTCATTGTGGCGATTAACCCGGGCAAGCAGTTTGCTGACGCGCGCAATTCGCAGCGCAGTAGCAACGTGAACTCGATTTTGAATGCGGTCTACCAGTACGCGGTGGACAACAACGGTCAGGTCCCATCTGCGATTACGACGACCTCAACCGAGGTCTGCGTTACGGGGGCAGCGTCCTGCACTGGTCTTGCAGACCTCTCGGCGCTCACGCTCAATGGCAAGTACATGCTCTCGCTTCCGAAAGACCCAAGTACCGGGACTGCCACCTCAACGAAGTACACCATTGTGAAAGATGCGAATGGGAGGATTACGGTCGCGGCACCATCAGCAGAAAACAGCGTGATGATTAGCGTGACGCGCTAAGCAGTTTCGGAAGACCCCTCGATGCAAGCCCCGCCTACGGCGGGGCTTATTTTACGAAGAAGATTTGACAGGTTATCGGGTGTTTGATAAGGTATCGCTAACGTGAATTCCGCAGACAGCAGGCACTGAAAAGATAAGCCCTGCCGAGGATCCGCAAGGGATTTGTCTGTGGCCGTTGCCGCAGATTTTTTATTGTATGACCGCATTTGAATGGGCCCGAGCACAAAAAACAGATGAGCCGTCGGGGGACGTATACTGTCCAACACGGGATATTGCGCAGGGGCGGGTAGCAAAACTTCCCGCACTGCTTTCCAGTCAGAAGTGGTCTCAAGAACACGCGTACGCATTTGCTGCCCTCATTGGAGAGCTCGCGAATAATTGTTTTGACCACAATCTCGGGACTTGGCGCGATATCCCTGGCTGTTGGTTCGAGATGTCAAGTGATGGAGAAGGGGTGAGGGCACTCGTAGCTGATCGTGGACAAGGAGTGTTTAGCTCGCTGTTGCTCGTGCGGCCCGACATTGCGGATGATCTTCAAGCGGTTCGGATTGCCTTCCGTGGTGGAACGACCGGTCGCGCTCCAGAACACCGCGGGAATGGGCTGCGGTACGTCTGGCGGACGCTCAATGAAGATTTTATCGGCGCGACGTTTCGGTATTGCTCTGGAGTTGCTGAACTCTCGGTCGTTGCCGGCAGTGACGCGAACCTTGACCAATCGGTACTTCCGGCTCAAACCCCTGTCCCAGGAGTATACGCGGAAATCTTTATTCCTCGCAGCAGTAGCGTATGAAAGTGGATGTGAGCAAATTTGGAGATGTACTTATTTCTCGGCCGGCGGGACGCGAGGCATTTTTGGCTGCACGCGCGTACAGTATTCCTAAGGAAGGCAACGAGCCGATTGAGCTGGATTTCACGAATGTCAAGGTCTTGACGCCTTCATGGGCGGACGAGTTCGTTCGTGGACTAGAAGAAGCATTTGGCGTGGATCGCGTGCGCATCATTGAGGGCGAGCATACCACAGTCCGACGAACGTTTGAAACCCTCCGAGAGGTTCATGAAGTTAAATAATCTACAGTGTATGGCTAAAACCCGAGCGCAAAAAGAGAAAATCGTCGCCGAACTCGCCGAACATCTTCAAAAGATGAATGCGATGGTTTTAACGAGTTTTGCGGGCTTAACTGCGAAAGCCGAAGGGGCGCTGCGGCGGACCTGTGAGGCGCAGGCCGTAAAGTACGTGGTGGTGAAGCAAACGCTTTTTCAAAAGGCCCTAGAAGCTGCCGGAGTAAAAGCAGAGTTGCCGCTTTCTGGCAACGTGAGTGCGCTGTTTGCGTTTAAGGATGCGATTACGCCTGCGAAGATTCTTAAGGATTTCCTGAAAGCCCAGAAAGAGACAGTGAAAATTTTAGGCGGGATTCTCGAGGGTCGGATGATTTCCAGTTCAGAGGTCGTGGAGCTTGGGAAACTGCCCGGCAAGCCGGAGCTTCTTGCTCGATTGGTTGGAGCGATCCGCGCGCCGCTCTCTGGCCTCATGGGCGTATTCTCGGGCAATACGAGAAAGCTCGTGTTTGTGTTAAGTCAAATTCAGTCGAAGGTAAAGGTATAAGAGCGAATAAAGGAAGTTCTCGACTCGGCTCGAACAATAAACGTATTCGTAGATTCGTCTAAATTCGTAATTCGTAGGGACCTTATGTCGGAAGAGAAACAATTAGTAGAAGTACCAGAAAAGTTCAAGGGCCTTGTCGAGAGCATCGAAAAATTGTCGGTGCTTGATCTCTCCGAGCTCGTGAAGGTACTGGAGGCAAAGTTTGGCGTCTCTAGCGCGATGCCAATGGCGGTTGCCGCATCAGGGAGTGCGGCTGTCGGGGAAGGGGAGGAAAAGAAAGAGGAGCAATCTGCGTTTGCGGTGGAGCTCTCCAGTGCCGGCTCCAACAAAATCGCGGTCATTAAAGTGATCCGTGAGGTAACGCAAAAAGGCCTCAAAGAAGCAAAGGATTTAGTGGATGCGGCGCCACAGGTGGTGAAGGAGGGGATAAAGAAAGAGGAGGCGGAAACGCTCAAAAAAAAGCTCGAAGAAGCTGGAGCAAAGGTGACCCTAAAGTGACGGACACTTTAGGGTCATCCTGAGCGACTCCGACCGCGGTCGGAGGAGTCGAAGGATCTCGAGAAATATGAAGAAGACCCTTTATGGGGTCTTCTTTGTTGGAGTCGCGGGTTTGATTTTTGTAAGGTGCGTCAACTCAATTTTCTCAAGCGCGTCGCCGTTTAAGACGTAGGCGGCGCGCGTTTTTTCGTCCACGGCAAAGCTCTTGAGATTCTTCCAGTTGCTGACGACATACTGCGCCACGACGCTGCCGGCAGATCGCTTTTCATCAGTGTCTTTCTGGATTACCATGAGGCGCCTCGTTGCGGGGCTAAGAACGTAGAGGTATGGGGTGTCGCTTATCGTGAGAAGATGAAGCGCTCCGGTTGGCATGGGGTCCACCGCAAGAGGAAAATCTTGCGGTTTTCCCTGAAAGAATTTCAAGATTTGGCCATTGGCGGAGCCGAGGTAAATTGCGCCGTCAATCGTCATCGCGGTGACCTCGCGCAGTTCCGGACGCTTCTGGGTCCAGATGGTCCCTTTGGCAAATCCTCCGGAGGTGGGGAGGTGCTTCGTGATCCGCTCGTTTTCTCCATCGGTAATGTAGAGCTTCTTCTGGTACCACGCGGCGCTTGAGATGGTCTTCGGGGTACTTGCGATTGGTCGCGGTTCGATGGCAACGGTGGCGTCAAGGAGCAGCTCGGATACCGTGTTGTCGCTGTGAAGGAGCAGCGCGCCGCGGTCTGTTGGAAGCGTTCCCGTGATCGGGGCGGGGAGCGGTTGGGTCTCGAGGCGTTTGAGCTTTGGATTGTCAAGGGTGGGATTGACCGTACCGAACCTGCGGAGCTGTCCGTCCACGAGCAGCAGACGCGTCTTTTTCTCTTGTCTGATGAGTGTGATCACCGAGGGATGGAAGGCAGTTGATTCTTCGTTTCCAAAAAACGTCAGGATCGTCTTTGATTCGGTGGGGACGAGGTACTGGAATTTCATGCTGATGCGTTCGAGTTCCTCACGGATGACCGCGGCGCGTTGTACCCTCGCGTTGGTCGTGAGCGGCAGTTGCAAGAGGAGTTCGCGACCTCTTGCGAGCGCTGCTCGCGCGCGGAGGTTATCGCGGTAGAGCAACGCAGACTCTGCCTCGCGCTGCTCGGCGGCAATTCGTTCAAGCAGTTCATTGTATCGGAAGCGTTCCTGTTGCCGGCGACGCTGGGAGACGCCGTTGCCAAGAATCGTCAATGCGAGGACGGCGACGAGCAGCGCCACCGCAAGTTTTTTGTGCGCGAGCAGTTTTGGCAAAAGGGCGATTTTCGGCGCGGTTTCGGTTTTAAGAACTGCTGGGGATTCCTGCTGGATTTGTTCCCCTGCTGGCGGCAACAAGGCATCAATGACGGCGCGTATCCCTTGGGTAAGCGCGCGCGCGGCAGCTTTGAGCGCGGATTGCCCAGTACCCAGCGACAGAGAGAGTCCCCAGACGCGGCTCCCCCTCTGTCCTCGTGCCATTCCTTCTTTCTTTTGTGGCACGCCTTGCGCGATAATCGCTGCCACCGGCATTGCGCGTTCCACGAGGAGTTCTTCAAGGTGATCAGGGAGGTCTCCGCCAATGACCTTCTTGAGCACGGTTTTGAGCTTCTCTCCGGCAATGACATCAAAGAACCGGTCCGAGCAGACGAGCAGTGCGTCGCCGGGGGCAACATTCCCATGAAAGAGCGATCCGAAGAAACTTGATTTTTTCGTACTTGGTTCGTTCGCGATGACGTTCGTCCAGTCAGCTCCGGCGCGCGGGAGTTCGCGTTTGAGCAAAAACGCGCGGGATGAGCCGGTGACGGCAAATGCGGCATGCTCGGTGCTCACGAGCACGAGCGCTGCCGCAAGCAACTGGTCGCTTGATTGATCATCTTCGCTGAAATGGCGCTTGAGGACATCATTGACGGCGAGCAAGGCGTCTTCGAACCGTTCCTCAAGCTCCTCGGGCGGCGGGGTAGCGCCGATCGTCCGTTTGATCGTTGTTTTCATGAGCTCGAGGAGCGAATCGGGAAGGAATGGCCCGCGCTTCAGTTCAAGAAATCCCGCCAGAGTACATCCGGTCTTGCCAATGGGGGCGCTAAAAGTATCCACAACGCTTCTGCCAGCTTCTGGTGAGTGCGCAAAGCGCGTGACCGCGATGAGCGGGGAGGAGGGCTTCATATTTCCCATGGGGGTTAGTATACTAGAAAGACTATGCTTGAGGCAATTTTTGCCACCCTTTCACGGCAGCGGCTCTGCCGCTTCTTTGTCCAGCACCCCGATGAGCGCTTTACCTCTGCTTCTCTTGCGAAACATCTTGGGAGATCCTCACGCGCTATTGCGAAAGACCTCCGGACGCTTACGGAAAGCGGGGTACTCGTCATTCAGGAGGGCAACTACGTTTTCCCGCGGACGTTCCCACTTTTCGGAGAGCTCGAATCGCTCTTTTTCAAAACCGCCCTTCTGCTTGAGCGCCGCTTCATTGATGCGCTCAAAGGCATGGGCGGTCTTGGGCTTATTGTGCTCACCGGCCGGTTTGTCGGCACGCCGGCCCCGGTTGACCTTCTGCTCGTCGGCTCGGTGAATCGTCCGGTCTTGGAGAAAATTCTCCGTTTCATTGAGCAGCAGGGGGTGAGCATCAATTATACCGTCTTAAGCCGTCAGGCGTTCCAGTCCCGGTGGAGTATGACCGATCGGTTTCTCTATGGGATCTTTGAAGGCAAGCACGAAATTCTGCTTGACAAGTGGGGGCTCGTGAGTGTACCGATCTAAAAAATCCAAATATCAAAATCCCAATGTCAAATCAATGTCCAATGCCAAAATCCACTATGACGAGGCAGTATTTCATCATTGAGGCTTTGGGTTTGATTTGGCATTTGAGCTTTGGCATTTAGGTTTTCCACGTCAATGTTTCTCTGGCTTAACTCTACCTTTCCTGATCACGTCGCGCTGGCCCTAACCGAAACCGCAGGGAGTCGGTTTCGATGGCAGCAGGTCACCGGTCGCGATGTGCTTGCCGCTGCTGTGAAGACCCTCAAAAGCCGTCGGAAGACGCTGGGTGATCTTACTGGCGTTGTGGTTGTCCCTGGCCCCGGCCCGTTTTCCCGGGTGCGCGCCGGGGTGACGGTGGCGAACATCCTTAGCTTTGCTCTCGCAGTTCCGCTCTGGGCGCTTCGGAATGGAAAACTCCGCCGCGTGCGCGGCGTGCTCGCTCCGTCCTACGGCAAACCGCCGAATATTACGAAGCCGCATCCTTGACTATTGTTCGAGGTCTCACCTCTAGGGTGTCGACATCGGGTGTCGACACAAACCGGTG
>CAZNTM010000008.1:0-5281 GCA_964576005.1 uncultured Gammaproteobacteria bacterium | reverse complement strand
TTGTTCGAGGTCTCACCTCTAGGGTGTCGACATCGGGTGTCGACACAAACCGGTGCATAAGTCTTGACTTCTGCGGAGTTTCCGTGGTCTCTTTTCTTTTTTGTAACGTTTTCTTGATTCCGGAGTCTCCCAGTTGACTTCGTGGGAGGGAAGGGGTATTATTTGGTTACAAGTGGTAGAAAGTGGATAAGAGTGGGGACAAACACCAAGGTTCGGGGATAAGAGGGATAGAAAGCGAATAATTATCGAATCAATATTAAGGAAGTTCTCGACGCGGCTCGAACAATATCTATGTTCATCGGGGAGTATCAGCACAGCATTGATGACAAGGGCCGAGTGATGCTGCCGAAGAAGTTTCAGGGCGAACTCCTCGAAGGGGCAGTGGTGACGCGCGGATTGGATGCGTGTCTTTTTTTGTACTCCAAAAAGGAATGGGAAAAGCTCGCCACGAAAATTGCTTCGTTACCTTTATCGAAGGCCGGATCTCGCGCGTTTTCTCGTTTAATGTTAGCAGGCGCCATGGATGTTGAGTTGGACAAGCAGGGGAGAGTGGTGATTCCTGAATATCTTCGCAGTTATGGCGCGCTCAAAAAAGAAGTGGTGATTACCGGCCTCTACAGCCGTCTGGAGCTGTGGGATAAGCACGCGTGGAAGAAGTACAAGGAGACGACGGAGAAGGAGAGCACAGATGTGGCAGAGCAGCTTGGGGAACTTGGAGTGTGAGGAAATTAGTAATTAGTAATTGGTAATTACTGCACGCGATAATTACTAGTTACTAGTTACGAATTACTCATCGATGATGCACCTTCCTGTTCTTTTAGAGCGAGTGGTCGAGTTGCTTGCGCTGCGACCCGGCGCCAATGTTCTTGATTGCACCGTGGATGGCGGCGGGTATGCCGAAGTGATTCTGGAGGCAACCGCGCCTTCGGGGACGCTGCTCGGCCTTGATGCTGATCCGTCCATGCTTGAGATCAGCAGGGCAAGGCTTGAGCGCTTCGGCCGTCGGGTGTGGTTGCGGGAGCTCAATTTTCGGCATCTCCGCATCGCTGCGGGGGAGTTCGGTCAGCCGATTCACGCGGTGGTGGCAGATCTCGGACTCTCGAGCCTCCAGCTGGAAGATCCGGCGCGGGGATTCAGTTTCCTGAAAGAGGGGCCGCTTGATATGCGCTTCTCGCCCAAGGGGAGCACGACGGCAGCGAATGTTGTCAACCAGTGGAGCGAGGTGGAGCTCCGCCGCGTGCTCTGGCAGTACGGGCAGGAACGCGCAGCTTCCCGCATCGCGCGCGCCATCGCCGATGAGCGCAAGCGCGCGAGGATTCTCACGACAGAGCAACTCGCCAACATCGTTTCCCGGTGCATCAGGCGCACCGGCAAGCTCCACCCGGCCACCCGGACCTTTCAGGCGCTGCGGATCGCAACGAACGATGAGCTCGGCGCCCTTGCGGACGCCCTGCCGCAGATGCTGGAGTGTCTTGTTCACGACGGGAGGATGGCGATCCTTTCCTACCACTCGCTCGAAGATCGCATCGTAAAAAACTTCTTCAAAGATCAGGCGAACGCCGGCCATATGAAACTGATGACAAAAAAACCGCTCACTGCCTCCCGCGATGAAATCAAACGAAATCCTCGCGCGCGGTCGGCGAAATTGCGAGTGGCGATGAAGTGCTCGTTCGTCCTTCTGCTCATGCTCGCCGTGGGGTACCTCGCCATTGTGAATGATTCCACCACGATCGGGTATGCGCTTGCCTCAACACAGTCGAAGAAAGAGAAATTGATCGGGAGCGCCGAGCGTCTGGAAGTGGAGCTCGCCCGGCTTGAGCGCTGGGATGTTCTAGAGCCAAAGATGACCGCCTTGGGGCTTGTCGAGCGGGGTGGGGTACGCTATGCCCATACACTCTCGCTCCACGCGTTCGCCGGCAGTCAGGGCGGCGCGGTGGTGGCACGGTGATCGCTGGAGGTTCTCTCTCTTCGGGATCGCCGTCCTGCTCGGCTGGCTTGGGCTGGTCGCGCGACTGTTTGATTTGCAGGTTGCCCAGCGCGAATCGTTTGCCCAGCAAGCCGCGCGGGTTCAGCGTTTGGTTCGCACGATCCACGAAGATCGCGGGGAAATTTTTTATTCCGACGGCCGGGCGCTTGGGGTAAACGAAAAGACCTTTACCATCTACGCGGTCACGAAGGATATTGCGAGCGCGGTGCACGCGCGCTACGCCGAAGCCCTTTCACCCCTTATTGGAAAGAGCATCGAAGAACTGAAAGTTTTGCTTGACGGCTCTGCCGATGCCCGCTACGTGCCGCTGGCTCATGGCGTTGCTCCAGAGAGCGCGGAGCGGGTGGCGTTACTTCATCTTGCCGGGATTGGGCAGTTTGCCGATGTACGGCGAGCGTATCCTGACGGGAGTGACACCGCGGCGATCAGCGGATTTCTCGGCTGGGAGGGCAAGGGAGAGGTGGGCAGCGACCGCCGCGTCGGACGCTATGGTACCGAAGAGTATCTTGAGGATCTCCTTGCCGGCGTTGCGGGCAGCGCCGAGGCTGACCGTGATGGGCTTGGCCGATGGATTCCCACGGGAGAACGCGTGCTTGAGAAACCGCAACCGGGGACAGACGTTTTTCTCACGATTGAACGTCCGGTGCAGCAGGTGGCATGCACGAAACTCCAAGAGTACGCAAAGCGTCTGAAACCGAACCGCGGTACCCTGATCGTGCTTGACCCAAGAAGCGGGGGAATCATCGCGCTGTGCACTACGCCAACGTATGATCCAAATGCGTACGGCAAGGTTGAGGAGGCATCGCTTTTCTTAAACGACGCGGTCTCCCGCGCCTATGAGCCCGGCAGCGTCTTTAAACCACTCACGATGGCGTTGGGGCTCGAGGTTGGGGTGGTAAAGCCAGAGACGACCTATAGTGATACTGGCAATGTCAATATCGGCAAGCACGTCATCAAGAATGCCCGTGAGAAGGTCTACGGCAAGCAGGACATGGTCGGGGTGCTTAAGAACTCCATTAACACCGGTGCGGTGTTCGTGGCGCGCGCGCTCGGACACGACCGATTCCGTTCTGGCGTTGAGGCATTCGGTTTTGGGAAAGCAACTGGGGTTGAGCTTGCCGGCGAGGCGCTCGGCGATACATCCGCTTTAGAGAATTCCAGCGATATCTATACCGCCACCGCCTCGTTCGGACAGGGGATTGCGGTTACCCCAATGCAGCTCCTTCAGGCGTTTGGAGCAATCGCAAACGGCGGGGAGCTTCTTCGGCCGCGGTTGATTGAAAGCAAGCGACTGCCTGATGGCACGCGCGAGAAGCTGAAAAGCGACCGCATCCGCCGGGTGGTAAGCGAGCGGACTGCCGCGCTTGTCCGCGGGATGTTGGTGGCGGTGGTGAAGGAGGGTCATGCGAAGCGCGCCGGCGTCAAAGGGTATCGTATCGGAGGCAAAACTGGCACGGCCCAAGTTGCGAAAAAAAGCACTCTTGGGTACTCTGACGAGACCATTCATACCTTTATTGGCATGGGGCCGATTGAGGCTCCGCGGTTTGTCATTCTGGTCAAACTCGACAACCCCAAGGGGGTAGAGTTTGCCGAATCATCGGCGGCGCCGTTGGCCGGGGAACTGGCACAGTTTCTCTTGGAGTATTGGAAAATCCCGCCATCGGAGTGATATGCGCTCTCTGCTCATCACGTTTTTGCACTCCCTGACTCGTCGCATCCTCGGGCGCTACCGCCCGATGGTCATTGGCATTACGGGTTCAGTGGGAAAGACAAGCGTCCGGGAGGCGCTTTTTCACATTCTCGCTTCTCGTGGTCGGCGCGTTGGTCAATCTCCGCGCAGTTTTAATACTGATATCGGCGTGCCTTTGGCGGTCTTTGGACTCTCCTCCTCGCCCCGGCGATCGCCAGTCGGTTGGGTTCGCGCGCTCCTTTTCGGGCTACGGCTCGCGTATGGCGCGCCTCGGCAGTATCCGGAGGCGCTGGTTCTGGAACTTGGCGCCAATCGTCCGGGAGACATTGCTTCGCTCATGTCGCTGGTGGCGCCGGTAAGTGTCGGGATACTCACTGCGATCGCGCCAACGCATCTCGAGGGGTTTATGACCGTTGAAGCAATTGCTGTCGAAAAGAAGAAACTACTCACCGCACTCCCTTTCGGGGCCACGGCGATTTATCCCGGCGACGAGCGTCGGTACGCAAATCTTAAGCGCGAGCTTTCTGCGAAGACCATGACCGTGGGTTTGAGCCCTGAATGTGATTTGCGCGTTTTTGAAGTGCGGTCGAGTCTTGCCCCAAGCTCTGGGGAACCCCCGGGCACGTTTTTTAAACTCGCGTGGAAGGGGAGCGTGGTGCCCTGTTTCGTGCCCGGAATTCTTGGAACTGCCGCTGCCCGTTCGGCAGCGTTTGCGGCTGCCGGAGCCTTGGCGCTGGGAGAGAATCCTCTTGACATTTCTACAGCCTTAAGGCAATGGGCCCCACCCCCCGGGCGCATGCGGGTGCTGCCGGGGATAAAACACGCAATGCTCATTGATGATAGTTATAACAGTTCTCCCAAGGCCCTCGAGGCGGCTTTGGAGACGCTGTTTACCCTTGAGTTTCCTGGTAGCGAGGAGGGACTTTTACACCGTCGCATCGTTGTCTTGGGAGATATGGCGGAACTCGGAGCCGAAAGTGAGGCGGCACACGTTGCGGTTGGAGCTCGCGTCGCCCAATTAAAGCCGGATATTTTTTTAGCAGTTGGTCCACGTATGGCACAAGCAAGACGCGCTGCGGTTGATCATGGGTATCCAGAGGCAACGGCCTATCATTTTCCCGAGGCAACAGGAGCAGCACGATTTTTGCAAGATCGCATCCAACCTCACGACGTCATCCTTATCAAGGGATCGCAGATCATGCGCATGGAACGCGCAGTCAAAGAACTCATGGCAGAACCCTTGCGCGTGGCGGAACTCTTGGTCCGACAAGGGCAGGACTGGCAGCAGCGGTGAGCGATATTTGACTGAATTAACGCGTTGCGTTATTATTCGGATATGATCCGGAGCTTTCGGGACCGAGAGACAGAACAGCTCTTTGCTCGTCACCCCTCGCGGAGACTACCACCTTCCATTCAACGCGTGGCGCTGCGGAAGCTCTGGATGCTTGATGCCGTAGTCGACCTTCGCGATTTACGCGCCCCGTCTTCGAACCGACTCGAGTTGTTGCGAGGAGACCGACGCGGGCAGTACAGTATTCGGATCAACGATCAATGGAGAATATGTTTCGAGTGGAAAGAGGGCAACGCGTATGATGTTGAGATTA
>CAZNTM010000007.1:0-19454 GCA_964576005.1 uncultured Gammaproteobacteria bacterium | reverse complement strand
AATCGGGGCATAGTATATCGGTAGTACGCACGCTTCGGGTGCGTGAAGGCTGGGTTCAATTCCCAGTGCCCCGACCAAGCTAGACATTGAGCGTTTTTGGAAAGATGATGAATAGCGCATTCATCTTTGTTGTCGCGCTGCTGCTGGTCATCCGTGGCGCGACACTCTCCACGAAATACGCCGCGCGGCTCGCGGAGGGGTTTCGGCTGTCCAAATACACCGTCGGCTTCATCATCGTTGCGGTCATCTCGATTCTTCCAGAAACCTTCATCGCAATTACCGCCGCGGTAAACGGCATACCCTCGTTTGGACTGGGGGTCTTGTTCGGCTCAAATGTCGCGGATTTGACGCTGCTGTTTTCCATCATTGTCTTTTTTACCGGACGCAGTCTTAAACTGGAAAGCAAAATCCTCCAGAACCACGCTGGCTATCCGCTCCTCTTGCTGTTGCCGCTCGTGTTGGGATTGGATGGATATTTTTCGCGCGCAGAAGGACTCGCACTGCTGCTTTCCGGCGCGGCATTTTACTCCGTCGCCCTAAAAAGTGGATTCGAAGGCGCCTCGGTGTCTGGCAATGGCAGCAGGGGCAAAAACTTCGCGCTGTTGTTCTTCGGCATGGGGGTGCTGCTTGTGGGCTCCCATTTCACCGTCTCTTCGGCAACGACTCTGGCCAACGCGTTTGGCGTGGATCCCATTCTCATCGGCATGCTCATCGTGGGACTGGGAACTACAATGCCGGAACTCTTCTTCTCGCTTAAATCCGCAAAAAATCGCGAGGACGCTCTGGCCGTCGGGGATATTCTGGGAACGGTGCTCGCAGACGCCACCGTCGTTGTTGGAATTCTCGCGCTCATTCGGCCCTTCTCGTTTCCGCAGAGGATCATCTACCTTACTGGCATCTTCATGGCGGTGGCGGCGTTTCTCCTTTTCCGTTTCATGCGCTCGGGACGCGCGCTGACAAGGAAAGAGGCTTCCTTGCTTTTCCTCTTCTGGCTGGTCTTCGTCTTCGTGGAGTTTTTTGCCAATACGTAATGGGCTGCCTTATTTCCGCTCGTCTCCCCACTTCTGATCCGCGTGGGAGATAAGCAGGACTGCGTGTTCGCGCGTCATTGGCCGGGCGAGATCGCCGACTCCTACCTCAAGTAAACCGACTCGCTTGGCAAACGCGGCAAGCCGCTTGGCATCGCGAGCGTTAAAGTCTGGAGTGATCCCATACGCTTTGAGCGCGGCTCGCAAGCCGTCTGCGACCGACAGCGTTCCGGCCCCTTGTTCGGGCAATACCGGTTTGTCCGCAGTTTTATTGAGTATGCCTGCAAACTCCTTTCGGGAAACTCGCTCTGATAATTTCAGCGGGAGGTTGGGAGGTGTTGGCAGCGCGCCCTCTGCGCGGAGATACCGCGCCTCGGCGTAGAGGAAGCTGGTGGGATCAATGTTTGCGGCTGGAGCAATGCCTTCGGCAATGCTTTCTCCCTGCCCCGCTTTTGCAATTGCCTTTTGCTGTTGTTTGGCCGCTGCAACGAGCACGACAACTTCAGTAGGATCACTTGCCGCAAGCAACCGAGAACTCAACGTCGAAAGCATAGATTGCGCTCGCACGTTCGCTTGCGGGGGAAACACGGACGCGTTAAACCCTTCAACAAGCTCGTCAATGTCCTCGAGGGTTTCCTCGCTTACCCCCTCGAGTTGCTCGGCTGCCGCGCGCCCTTGCCGAACAAGGTCCAGTTCGTTTTGGAGCTCAAGCTTGCCTTGCAAGATTTGTCGCTGGTGTTTTGCCGGCAACGCCGCGATGGTCGTGAGTAACTCGTCCGCGGCCGCTTCGTCCTCTTCTCTCGCCTCAAGAAGTTCCTCGATGGATTTAGGATCAAGCGTGCTGATGAGTTTCGAGACGGCGAACGTATGCCGGGAAGGCACGGCCGAAACCATCGCGTCTACTGCCGCGAGCTTGTCCTCATCCTCCCCAAGGACGGCCTCGAGCCCTGCTGGAGGCATGCCGGATAACGTCATGCTCACGAGCTCGGAGTTTTTTACCTGAAAGTCATCCAGGAGTTCGCCCATTCGGGTGCCAAGAGAGGTCACCTCGGCAAGGGCGCGTTCGAACTTCACGGGATCCTCCTGAAGCGTTCGGGTCCGAGCGAGCGCGCTATCCATGACCCGGGTCAACTCCGAAAACCTCCCACGAACCGCAGATGGAACTTTGAGCGCCTTTGCCTCGGCAAGCCCTTCAGCAGCACGATCCAATGTAGCGGAAAGCTCGCTGCCAAACCGTTTTGTCCCGAGTTCAACTGCGAGTTCTCTGGTTCGATCAGCCAGAATCCGATCCTGTTGGCGCAACGTGTCGAGTGTCTGAACCACGAGACTTTGCTCTCCGGCCTCGCGCGCCGTCGTAAGCGTCGCCACAACGTTCTCCTGCTGGGCTTTGAGCCGGAGCAGCTCTGCCGTTTCTTTGCCTGCTTTGGCAGCCTCGGCAATCGTCCGATCAATGGTCTTCAGCCGTGCGGCGGAGTTGGCGATTTCCTGGTCCACTCGTTCGCCCGGCAGTTCCCCCTCCAGTTTAAAGTTCGTGAAGTGCTCGGGAAGATCAAACCCTTTTAGTTTTTCCAATCCTTCCTTAATCTCGGAAATCGCCTGACGATCTGCGGCGGCTTCCAGCTTCCCGACTTCGGCACGCGCACGACCCAACAACTCTTGTTGCGCGCTTTCGATCTGGACCCCGCGCGCAAGCGCCTCGCTCACCCCCCGGGCGGTTCGGTCAAGCCGTTCTTTGAGTTGTTCCACGAACTTCGCGACCGCAGCGGGCGGCAACGCCTCGACATTCCCCTGCTCGAGAAGCAATTCATCGTGTGGAGAATTTTGATACGCCCGTTCAAGAAACTTCTGCGCTGCGGCCTCGTTGCCGCGCTTAAATAAATCCTCGGCGCGCTTCGCATACCGCTGGGAAAGGGCGAGGTTCACTGCCGCCTCGAGCGGATCGGCCAACAGCAGCGCGCCGGTGGCACTCTCCTCTTCTCCCTTCAGACTCACCGGAACCGGCAGGAGGATCACAACGGTTTTCTCTGCCTGCTTAAACCGCTCCTTGAGCTGCTTAAGTTCTTCCCGGGGACTCACGAACGATCGGAGTTGCTCGCCGAGTTGCGCGCTTCCCGCCTCTTGTGCGAGCGCTCTCGCAGCAGCAAAATCTCCCTGTTCAAGCTTCTGTTCCGCTTGGGCAATGCGACGGGAAAACTCGCTCTTGAGCTCTTCTCGCTTTGTCTCATCCACTTTGCCACGGAACTCCTCCACGCGCTGGAGCTGCTCGCGTAAGCGTTCTATTCCTCTAAACGTTTTGTATGTCTCCACCGCGAGTTGCGGGGAGGCGAAGATCGGAGTGAGCAGCGGGACGCTGCCGGGTTGCAGGGAAGGCACGATGGGCGGCGGCGCTCCTGCCGGGCCTGCGGGAATCGCGCCAGCGGCTGCCCCTGCGCCAGCGCCCGCCGATGCTCCCGCACCAGCCCCGGCGCCAAAGCTCGGGGCAGGAGTCTGCGGGAGCACGACCACCGGAGTCTCCGGCAATGGATCAGCCGCTGCGGCGACCGTCACTAAAATCAAGTAACAGTTGTCCTGCTCACTGCCCTCCGGGAGGATATCATTGAGCACGCTTAAAGAACTCGTGTCTGTACAAATCTCGACCTTATGAGTCCCAGCAGAAGCGGTCCAGAAGTTTGCCCAGTCCCGCTCCATTGTCGCGCCTGACGCAAGCGGCTCTGGAAGGAAAAACGCAGCGCTACTTTGCACGAGATCCCATGTCCCGTCATTGCCTACATCAATCCGGAGCCGATTGTGAATCTGCGATGGGGTACGATACGCCGCCCCCCTGTTCTCAATCCTCGCAGTGAAAGAGACCTGGTTGCCGGGCCGTGGGCTGGCCGGAGAGAGACGAATCAAACTAACCAACAGATTCGGCAGAGCGCCTCCGGACTCCACGGTCGTAAATGTCCGCACCCCCCCCTCGAAGGTTGCTCCAGCGGCGTTGCGGCCCTGCGGCTGGTAATGGTAGGTGGTTTTGGGCGCAAGGCCGGTGAGTGCAATGGAATGCTCAATCACCGGCTGTTGATTCGCGGCATTCTTCTGCGTGCCAAAATTTGCGGTGGTTCCATACACGAGCAACCCCGCAAGCGGCACGCTTGTCTTCCAGCTTACGACGGCGCTTTCGTTCGTAATATTGGAGACCGTGATGTCGCTAAAGGACACCGGCGCCAGTGCCGGCGCTGGAGATCCCGGCAGACGCCCAATCTCTTCCAACGTCAAGGCTCGGTTGTAGATCCGCAGATCATCAATGTCGGTGTCCACTGCCGAGTCCCCAACGATGATGTCAAGCGCCGGAGTAACCGCAGGATCGGTTTGTGCCGAAGCGTGAACCAGTTTCCCGTCGAGGTAGTAGGCACTGCTACTTACGTCTTTTGTAAACGCGACGTGATGCCACTCGTTGTGGCTCATCTGATTCGGATTACTTGTCTGTGTCCAAAAGCCAGTTTGCTTACTCGTGAATCCGGTGATCATGGGGCCCGAGTTAAATTCATTCCAGAGCTGTCGGAAGATGCGGAAGTTATAGTTGTTGATCGGGCTGCCTTTGTAGACAAGGTCCTGGAAGAACCCCCGATCGGCGCGCTGCCGGAACCAGAGACTCACCGTGAAGGCGTTCGGCAAATCAAAGGCGCTATGATACGGAATCTTCGCACGGTCGTTGGCGGACGGAATAAAGAGGTAGCCGCCGAGTTTGCCTCCATCGGACTTAAAGGTCGCATTGCCCACGGCCACCGCGCTCGGGGAACCGGAAACCTCATTATTTCCATTCCCGTCAAAACGCCAGTGACCGAGCAATCCGCCCTCGCCGGCAGCAAAGGCTTGCTCTGGCATCGGCACGAACAACGTCGCGATATCAACCGCTCCGATGAGTGCCGGTTGGTACTCAACAAGCCCAAGCCCGGTCTGATCGCGTCCGTCAATGATACCGCGCTCAATGGCAGCGGCGTCTGTCGTCCCCCACCAGTTGTCTTTCACGTTCGCATTCGCAGCCCCGATTTTTTTAAGATTAAACGAGGTATTCGCGTGAATGTTATTATACTTCACCTCCGGCACACCGCTTGCGGTATCCGTGGTCCCGATGCTCACCCCATCGTTGTTTCCGGTGATGGTATTGTAGTTCAGTTTGAAACCCTCAAAAAATGGCTTAACCGCGACGCCGCTTCCGGTGATGGTGGACTGTTTCACTTCTCCCCTGCCGCCGTAGAGCGCAATCTCGTTGTTGGTAAATGTGCTCTTGGAGACGCTCACTCGCTCGGTTTGGTACAGCCCATACACGTTGCCGCGAAAGGTGGAATCCCGGATGACCTTGTCGGCGCTGGTGACCGCGTGCGTGTTGTTCTCAAAGGTGGCGCGATCAACAGAAACCTTCACATCTCCGGCGTAGCCGCCGAGCGCCACGTCGTTTTTACGAAATATCGCATCTGCAACCGTCAATGGTCCACCCATATGACAGCACTCTACTAAGAGCGCAGTTTTGGCAAACTCAACATCCGCAAACCGAAGCGACACGCGCCCGCCTAAGGTATTGCTCACCCGAATCCCGCCCCAGCTCCCTTTGGTCTGCCCACTCTCAATCGCGGTGAAGCCAATACGCTTGTCCGCTGTTCCCTCGGCCACCAGTGCACCGCGGACCTCCATCAAAGTCCCCGGACTAAAACGAATCACCGTCCCCGGTTCAACCGTCAGCGTTACCCCCGGGTAGAGCACCACGTTGCTCGTGACCACATAGGGACTCTCGACCGCGCGCGCGGTAAAATTTTCTAAGATATTGCCGCCAAGCTCGAATTGCGGCGCCACGGTAATGGCAAGTTCCTTACTTGCCATTGCCCCTTTGCTATCGGTGACCCGAAAGAACGCGTAATATTTTCCTGCGCTTACAAAGCGATGGGTAAACGTCCTGGTCGTTCTGGTACCCGGCGAGCTCTCTGCCCGGCTTTCTGCAGAAGGGGTGCCATCACCCCAGTCAACTGTATAGAGAAGTGTTGAGCCATCCGGATCCGTTGCAAAAACTTCCCACGTGCTCTCGAGGTTTGCCTTGGGCGCCAAAGGACCTGCGGCGTCAACCGTCGGCCGGAGATTCCGTTGCAACAGTTCAATGCACTGCCCGTTTTCAGTGATTTTTCCCTGAAGGTCGCAAGCGATTTCAGCTTCAGAAAGCGCTCGGCGATACACCCGCAGATCGTCCAATTTTCCCTTGAGCGGCATGAGGTTATTAGACTGGATTCCAATGAGCAGATCGTCGGAATTTGCTCCGATCGACCCTTGATACGCCGTTGACTTCTTTAAGACCCCATTAAGGTAAATTTTGATTGCTGAACCATCAAACGTTCCGGCAACATGCTGCCACTGCCCGCGAATCGGAGCACTCCCCGTGTCGGTGATATGCTGACCCGAAGCGTCATAGACTTCAAATGCGTATCCGGCGGGATTTGCAAACCACGCTCCGAAGATAAACCCCCCGGGCCCACTACCGCTCACAGCTTTTTTACTCATGATCTTCCCAGAGTCGGCTCCGGTGTCGAGGTTCACCCACGCTTCCACCGTAAGCCCATTGGAAAAGGAAAGCGAGGCAGTATGCGGCACGCGAACCGCGTCATCCACGCCATCGAATTGCAATGCCTGCCCGAATTTACCTTCCACTTTTGTCGCTCCGCTGATCGTGCCGTGATTATTAAACCCGGAGAGATCGGTTGCGGTGGTGCCAGAATCCTGATCAAAGGGAAGCAAGAGCACAATGTCATCGGTAACTTGGGCAGAGGCCGGAAAGGTAATAAATAACGCAAAAATAAGACCAACGATCCGCAAAGCAAGGCTCTTCATAGCAATGAAACGTTATCAGTGGTAAAGTTATCCACAAATAGTATATCAGGTTACTGACCACCTATATATGCAACGCCTCTTCTCCGCCACGCTCATCAGCACAGCGATCACCCTCCTGCTCATCACCCCCGCAAGCGTGAATGCACAAGCGCAATACCTCCCGACCTTTGATCCTGCCGTGCCGGGGTTTGAGCAAGCGCAAAAAATTAAAACCGAATGCCTTGAGACAAACAGTGCCTACCGGACGTGTGCGCGAACGAAGAGTTGCGACTACACCACCGGGTCCACCGCGCTCTGCTACCAGCAGTGCGGCATTCAAGCCGGATGCGGGACGTGCAACCGCGACGCCGACTGTACTGCATTCGCGGCAAAAACCGGCACCGGTCTTTCTGCCCGCTGCGACGTTGCTGGTCGCCGCTGCGTTCTCTCTGCTCCCGCAAAAACAAAAACAACCGCCGACAAACAGTCAACGACGCCGCCAATGATGAAAGAAGGCGACGCTCCCCAGAACGACTTTGCAAAAAAAGCAGTACAAACCGTTGCAAAAAAATGCCCGAAACAGTTTAACGCGTTCCGCGATGATATCCTCGTTGATTTCATGCAATGCACGAGAAAAGTTATTGCCCCATGCAAACTCCAGGAGAAGCAATCCCCGACCATCTGCAATACGCGTTCCCTTGAGCGCTGCCGGGCAGATGTTGACGCCTTTCTTGCCGAACGCTGCGGAGTCGCGGCCGCGGTGACTTGTGACCCATCCGGACATCTCGAACGCAGTTCAGACGGAAAATCGTGCGCCTGCATCCAACTTTACGGCCGCAAAGGGAAAAAAGATCCGTGTCTTTTTGCCGGAGCCCGCGGGCTTGGCCTGAAAACCGATAGCATTGACGCCCTAGAAGCGCTTATTGAAAAACTCGGTCCCACGGAAGGAGGCACCGTGGAACTTAAACTCAAAAACGGCAAAACAATTCTCTTGGGTATCATCCGGCTGCCGAATGGGAAGTATCTCTTTACTCCCGATGGAAAGCATTACGAAGACAGCCCCCAAGACGCGCTCTCCCCGGGATTCTTAAAGAGCGCGGGCACTTCACTCGGAGACCTCTCAAAGGGGTTTAAGGGATTCTTTGGCATTGGAAAGTACGTCGGACCAAAAGATGATGCGGCTGACGGGCAACTGCTCACGGATGCGGCAACCGCAGCCTTTGAACGGTTGCAGGGAGATACCGACCCGATAAAGTCTCTTGAGAAAGCGCGCGAGACCCTCGAGCGCTACCAGACCCTTGGAAAAAATCTCCTCGGGCAGGAGTACGAAGAGCAACTCCTTGAGGAGTTGAAAATTGCCAGCGGCATTGACATTGGGCTCATTAAAAAGATTCTTACGGGTGATCTTACCGGCATTGGCGCAGATGTTGTAAAGCAGCTCTACACCTTCCCCGCAGAGTCGGTGATCATTTTGGCCAAAGAACTCCGCGGCGCAAACTTCACGAATGCCGCGCGCCTCTACGCACGAGAACGTGCCGGAGGAAAAACGCCTACGCAAATCATGGCGCTGCTTCGCAACGGCCAACTTCCCGAACTGGATTTCGTGACTTCCATCAAAGGCGTCGGGCAATCCTTCGGTCGTGGGCAACTCGTGCTCGCCTATGAAGAGGCGTACCAGCGGCTCCTCCTTGCGAAGAAATTCAAGCCGCTGCGACGAAAATAGCGTCCGCAAAGAAGGGGTAAAAACGACAGGCTCAGGGAATGCCGACACCCGATGTCGACATCGGGTGTCGGATAACCTAACTCCTTAACCAAACCAAAAACGCCGCCGTTGCCCGACCGCGGTGTTTTGACTACAATGCGCTCTACGGGTAGTTACGGTGGTTACCCCAGTAGTACTCCGACCGCGGTCGGAGACTACGGGGCAGGGAGCGCTGCAGTGCCCCGTACTCATGGGCTCTAAAGGGTGCATAGCTCAGTTGGTTAGAGCGCTGTCCTCACACGACAGAGGTCCCTGGTTCGAGTCCAGGTGCACCCATGTGGTACTGGGTCCTCACACGACAGAGGCCGCTGGCTTGCCCCGTAAGACTGAAGCGTTGCGAAAGTTCTGCGGGGTTCAATCCCAGCACTACCCAAATGTATGGACCGTTCGGATCAACAGCTTGTTGCAGCATCCCTTGCGGGCGATCGTGGATCGCTTGAGATGCTTATTCGGCAATACCTCAAACCCCTTTATACGTTCCTCTTCCGACTCCTTGGCAATGCTCAAGACGCCGAAGATGTCGCGCAGGAGGTGTTTGTAAAAGTCTGGCGGAGCCTTAAAACCTTTGATCAGAAGAAGAGTTTTAAAACATGGGCGTTTTCCATTGCAAAAAACAGCGCGATTGATCATTTGCGAAAGAAAAAAGCCATCCCGTTTTCCGCATTTGAAACCGAAGATGGAAACAACGCGCTCACGGATGTCCTCGCCGACCCGGCGCCCCTTCCTCCAGAACTGCTTGAGAAAGCAGATGCCGCAAAAATGCTTTCTGACGCAATGGCGACGCTGTCGCCAAACTCCCGCATGGTGTTGTTGCTCCGATATAACGACCACTTCACGTTCCGGGAAATCGGGCAATCTCTCGGAGAACCGCTCCATACCGTAAAATCAAGACACCGACGAGCCATTCTCCAGTTGAGAACACGTCTGCTCGATCACTAGGCCGCGACTCCGACACCAGAGGACGGATGCACCACAATGCACCCGTTCTTCGTAGTATCACCATAGTGCTCTATGAGAAAAGACCTCGAACAGCTCTTTGCCCGTCTTGCCTCGCCAGAACCCCCATCGGGCCTTTTGCATTCCATCATGGATCGTATCAGATTCGAGCAAGAGCGTCGTGCGTTCCGACGACACCTCCTATTCTCTTCAAGCACGGCCCTCGCCTCTGCCGGGACGTTCTCCCTGACGATGAGCATTATTGGAAGAGAATTCGATCATGCGGGCTTCCTCCCCTACCTCTCGCTGCTCTTCTCGGATTTTCAAGCCCTCCTCCCCCACTGGCAGGACTTCACCCTTGTACTACTCGAATCCCTTCCAACAACGGGGCTCCTCTTGCTCCTGCTGACAACCCTCACGATGCTCTGGTCGTCGAAACTCCTCGCGAAAGCTCTCCACAGTCGTGTATGGACGCCATGAAGCCACTGCGATCAAAAGCGTTTCCCATTGCACTCATTGCGGTTTGCCTGCTCATCCTTCTGCTTTTGGCGTTTAAAGTGGGAGTGATTGTCGGCTACCAGAAAGCGCAATTCTCCTACCGTTGGGGAGAGAATTATCAACGGAACTTTGCCGGACCCCGGGGAGGATTTTTTCTGAACGCCCATGGCGCCTTTGGGACAATTCTTGGCATCAACGGCAACACGATGGTCGTTGCCGGCCGGGACAATGTCGAACGAATCGTCCTGCTTAAGGAGAACACCATGCTCACCCGTTTCCGACAGCGCATCCCGCTGTCAGAACTCAAGAACAATGACACGGTCATGGTGATCGGCAGCCCGAACGACGCCGGTCAGATCGAGGCAAAGCTCATCAGGGTGATGCCCGCCGGAGTATGGCGATGAAACTCCTCCGATCTCTGCTGCGCCATAAGATGGCGCTTCTCCTGCTTGCGCTTGTCGCGATCGGTACTGGCTCCTACGGCTACCGCGCCTTCGTAAAAAAGCAAGGACCCGTCCGGTATGTCTTTGGTGCTGTCCAAAAAGGGACGCTCGTCGTTTCTGTTTCGGCAAACGGGCAGGTGTCGGTCTCAAATCAAGTTGAGATCAAACCAAAGGTCTCCGGAGACGTTGAGTACGTCGGGATAAAAAACGGGCAGGCCGTGAACGCAGGCGCGCTCATCGTGAGACTCAACACGCGGGAAGCGCAAAAGGCGGTCCGTGACGCCGAAGTGAACCTTTCGGCAGCCAAACTATTACTCCTCAAACTCAAAAAACCCGCGGATGCCCTCTCAATCCTTCAAGCGGATCATGCCCTTGTCCAGGCAAAAGAATCAAAACAGAAGGCAGAAGACAACTTGAAAAAGGCGTACGAGGATGGCTTTAATGCCGTCGCAAACGCGTTCTTGAGTCTGCCGACGATCATGGCGGGCCTCGACGGCATGTTCTTCGACAACACCATTGAACGGTCGCAGGACAATATTGACTGGTACCTCAACCAGACGAGCTACGAGAACAATGAGCGCGACAAGACGATCCGCTACCGGGATGATCTCATCGCCGGCTATGCGCTCGCGCGTTCTCTCTATACGAAAAACTTTGAAAGCTACCGAAAAACCTCGCGCGCGTCCCCGACGAAAACGATTGAATCGCTCATCCTCGAAACGTATGAGACAACGAAAACCATTGCCGACGCGGTGAAGATGGCAAACAACTTCGTGGACTTCGTTTCCGACGCGATGGAACAACGTCGCGTTCCGCTGCCATCCTCGGTCGCAACCCACCAGTCCACGCTTGATTCGTATACCGGCACGACGAACAATCACCTCGTGAACCTTCTCACGATCAAACGGAGCATTGAGGACTCCAAAGAGGCGATCACGAACGCCAAACGCCTCATTGATGAGAAAAGCGAATCGCTTGCCAAACTCAAAACCGGGCCCGACTTCCTTGATGTCCAATCCCAGGAGCTCACGATCAAGCAACGGGAGAACGCTCTGCTTGACGCGCAAGAAAAGCTCACCGATTACTTCATCCGCGCTCCCTTTGACGGCATCATTGCGAAAACCGACGTGAAACTGAAAGATGCGCTCTCTTCGGCAACCACCGTGGCGGTCCTCGTCACGGCGCAGAAGCTCGCGGAAGTCTCGCTCAATGAAATAGACGTTGCGAAGGTGAACGCCGGTCAACGGGTGACAATCGCGTTTGATGCCATCCCCGATCTCACGATCACCGGGCACATTGCCGAGCTGGACGCAGTTGGGACGATCTCCCAAGGGGTCGTAACCTACAACGTGAAAATCGCGTTTGATACGCAGGACGGACGCGTAAAACCCGCGATGAGTGTGACGGCCTCCATCATCACCGCGGCAAAACCCGATGTCCTGCTCGTGCCAAACACCGCCGTCAAGACCGACCGCGACACCCACTATGTTGAAATGTCGGATGAACCAACCATCCCCGCAACCCCGACGAGTGCAAATGGCGTTATCCTTCAAAAACCGCCCCGCCGCCAAGACGTCACCGTGGGACTTTCCAATGACGAGTTTACGGAAATCACCGGCGGCCTTTCCCAAGCAGACCGAATCGTCACGCGAGTCATTCAACCGAATGCCGCGCCTGCTTCCGCAACACGCCCGGGCGGCTTCCAGATCCCGGGGCTTTCTCCCCAAGGAGGCAATCGCCAAATCCGCGGCTTTCGATAATGCCCATGATTGAGTGCCGCCACGTCAGCAAAATATACCGCAACGGCGATATCGAGACCACGGCGCTTGAGGACGCGTCATTTAGCATTGCCAAAGGGGAGTTTGTCGCGATCATGGGGCCCTCGGGTTCCGGCAAATCCACGCTCATGCACATTATCGGTTGCCTTGATGTGCCCTCAAGCGGCCAGTACCTCCTCGATCGTCACGACGTCTCGAAACTTTCCGAAGATGAACTCGCCGACATCCGATTGCAAAAAATTGGGTTTGTCTTTCAGGCGTTCAACCTCCTGCCAAGGGCAACGGTGATCCGAAACGTTACGCTGCCGCTCGTCTATGCCGGGGTATCAAAAAAGCAGCGCGAGCAGCAGGCAAAAAAGGCGCTTGAGGATTCTGCCTTCCCGGAAAAATTCTCTCACCATACCTCAAACCAACTTTCCGGAGGAATGATGCAGCGGGTCGCGATTGCCCGCGCGCTCGTCAATAACCCAAGTCTCGTGCTCGCTGATGAACCGACCGGGAATCTTGACACGAAAACCGGCGGGATGGTGCTCGAGACCTTCCAGCGTCTCCACGAAGAGCGCGGGCGGACGATCGTGCTCATCACACACGAACGATACGTCGCCGAACACGCCGAGCGCATCATTCAGCTCCGGGACGGCAGCATCACCAAAGATGACAAAAACTACCAACGCCGCATCATTATCCAGAAGCCAAGCTTCCCGATAGAACAGAAGCTAAGCTTCCCGCGGGAAGCTTAGCTTCTGCACCAACTAGCTTAGCTTCTGCTCCATAAGAATCACGACGCATGATGATCAGCGACGTCGTACAAGAAACCGCAATTGCGCTTTCGGCAAACAAGACAAGATCGGGACTCACGATGCTTGGCATCGTTATCGGGATCGGTTCGGTCATCGCCATGGTCTCTATTGGTCAAGGCGCGTCCGGACAAATCCAGTCAAGCATTGAGGGCTTGGGCTCAAACCTCCTCACGGTCATCCCGGGATTTATCCAACCGGGCAGAGGGATCGTCTCTTCCGGTCGGGGGACGGCGCAGACGCTCAAGAACGAGGACATCGAGACACTGCGACAACTTGACGGTGTAGCTCAAGTATCGCCGGAACTCAACCGAAGGTTTCAGATCACGTCTGCCATCGGCAACAACACGAACTCAACGGTCATCGGGACCGTGCCGGCGTACACGCTCGCGCGCAATGTTACCATCGCCGACGGATCCTTCTTTACCGAAAACCACCTCCGGAGCATGGGCCGGGTCGCGGTGCTCGGGCCCACGGTTCGTCAGGACCTCTTCGCCGATGCCGAAGCGCTTGGAAAAACCGTCCGCATCAACAAGGTGAACTTTAAGGTCATCGGGGTGCTCAACTCAAAAGGGAGCGCGGGATTCTTCAATCCCGACGATACCGTCTTTGTCCCGCTTTCCACCATGCAGAAAATCCTTGCCGGAGCAGACTACCTCTCCACCATTGCGATTAGCGTCGAGAACAAAACGCTTATGCCAGAAGTTCAACAGCAGGCGACAGCGGCCCTTTCCGCGAAACACCGGGTGGATCCGCAAAGCCCGGACTTCTCGATCCTCTCGCAATCCGATATTATCGGGACCCTCACCCAAGTAACAAAGACCTTCACGATCTTCCTTGCCGCGGTGGCAGGGATCTCCCTCGTTGTTGGCGGCATTGGAATCATGAATATGATGCTCACGACCGTCACCGAGCGCACGCGGGAGATCGGTCTTCGCAAGGCGATCGGGGCGAAGAAACGCGATATCGCCAAACAGTTCTTGGCAGAGGCGATCACCCTCACGTTCCTCGGTGGCGCGGTCGGTGTGGCGCTCGGATGGCTTGTCTCGCTCGTCATCTCCCGCTTTGCCGGGATTGCGACAAGCGTATCCCCTTCCGCGGTTCTCCTTGCGTTTGCAGTGTCCTCGGCGATCGGCATTGTTTTTGGCTATTATCCCGCAAAACGGGCAGCATCGCTTAACCCCATCGAAGCCTTACGATACGAATAGAAACCCATACGTCTATGAATAAACTCCTTCTCGTTATTGTCGTGATTGTCGTCGGCGGAGGCAGCTTTTTTGCCGGCACAAAGTACGAACAACGCAAAAACCCTTCACCGCGGCAGCGCCAGCAGCGGCTGCAGGAACAAGGGAGTGGCTCTCAAGACGGTACTCAAAGGCCTCCGGGATTTGGCAGAGCCCGGGGTGGTGACGGATTCGCGTCAGGAGAAATTCTCTCCCGGGAAGAAAACACCCTCACGATCAAACTGCGCGATGGGGGGTCAAAAATTATCCTCCTCTCTGATGCGACACAAATCACGCGCTTGCGGGATGGGAACCTCAACGACCTTGCGACAGGAAAAAACATCCTCGTCAACGGAACCGCGAATGCCGACGGAAGCATCACCGCCCGAATGATCCAGCTGCGACTGAACGAGCAATGACGTTACCGCTGGTCAACCACGAAGGCATCTGATAAAATGCCTTCACCGTTTATGTCCCATGAGCCTCCGAACATTCTCGAGACGCACCGCGAGGAACTCCGCGAGCAGGAACGCGAAGCCCTTGCCCCATGGGGCTGGATGCCGAAACTGTTCCTGCTGCTCGGGGTGCTGCTCGCAGCAACGGTCGTCTCGGCGCAAGCGATCCTCATCGTCCCGAGCTCCATCGCGCCCGCTCCGGTGGTACGCCTGCAAGCCACCATCGCAAGCGTCTTTCCGTTCTCCTTGCTCCCACGGGTGCGCTCGACGGCCCTGCTCGGCGAAGACGAGAACCGCATCAATGTCTTGGTGACCGGGATCGGCGGCGCTGGCCACGACGGGCCGTATCTTACCGACACGATCATCCTCGCGAGCTACCGACCCTCCACGAACACCTTGAGCCTGCTCTCCATCCCCCGCGATCTGCTTGTGCCAGATCCCGCGCCAAATGGCCGGAAGATTAACGCGGTCGGAGCGCAGGAAGAGGCAACGACCCCCGGAAGCGGTTTGCCAGTGCTCGCAAGCGCCGTCGAAACGCTCTTTGGAATCACCATCCCCTACTACGCCCGAGTGGACTTCGAAGGTTTTGAAAAACTCATTGACCAGATCGGCGGAATTACCGTGGTCGTTGAGCGCGAGTTTACCGATGATCGTTACCCCATTATCGGGAAGGAAAAATCAAAAGACCTTGCCCAACGCTATGAAACGATAACCTTTCAACAAGGACCGGCTCGCTTTGACGGAGCAACCGCGCTTAAATTTGCGCGCTCACGGTACGGCACGAACGGGGAGGGATCGGATTTTGCCCGGATGCGCAGGCAACAGAAGGTGATCGCCGCGGTCCGCGAAAAACTCGGCCAGCCGTCACTGCTGCGGCCGCGTTCACTGTTGGCCATCGCAAATCTGCTCTCAAACCACGTGACGACAAACATCGGCACTCCCGAACTCTTCCGTCTTCAGGAGCTCTTGAGCAGCTCCCCGCGCATCGTCGCCAAAAGCCTTGATGACACGCCGGAAGGGGGCCTTGAGGCATTCCGTGGACTTGATGGCGCCTTCCTGTTGCGACCGCGCGGTGGGGACCCAACGCTCCTTCTGCGCTCTGCTGCCGAACTCTTTACCGAAGGCCATGTCGTGAGCAACGAGATCCCGCTGAAAATCGCGGTGCTTAATTCGACGAATGAGACGGGGCTTGCCGCGCGCGTCGGGGAGTTGTTGCGCAAAGAAGGATTTGAGGTCGCGAAACTCGGTAATGCGTTGGTCGCAGCTCCGTTTCCAACAACGACGATCTACGACCAGAGCAACGGCCGGCGCCGTCGGGACGTCGAGCGCCTCGCCGGGATCATCGGCGCAGTGCGCGCAACCGTTCCCCTGCCCGAACCCCAAAACGATGTTGACGCAGTGATCGTCCTTGGCACGAACGCCCAACGGAGAGAACCAGAATGAAACCCACCATCGTCCTCTTTGGCCGCACGAACGTCGGCAAATCTACGCTCTTTAACCGCCTCACCGAAGCGCGCGAGGCGCTTGTTTCTCCGTTTCCGGGAACCACGCGCGACTACACGGAGGGAGAGCTCCTCTGGCAAGGACGCACCGCAACCGTCATTGATACCGGAGGGGTAGAGACGCTGAAAAAAGGGCGCAGTCCCATGAATGACAAGGTGAGGGAAAAAATTTTGCGCGCTTTGGAAAAAGCCGACGTTATCCTCTTTCTGCTTGACGCGACCAGTAGCGTCACCGCGCTTGACCGGGAACTTTTAAAAATTGCCCGTCGTTGCTCTGCTCCAGTCACCATTGCGATCAATAAAGTGGATAATCCGCGCCGCAGAGCAGAAGCGTCAGCGTTTCCGTCCCTTGGCAGCGAGCCGTTCCTCATCTCTGCCGCAAACGGCGCAGGGGTCGGGGATTTACTCGATGAGGTCATGCGTGTGCTTGGGGATTCACAATCAACCAATGGAGAAACTGACGCAGACATTGTGGTCACGATTCTTGGAAAACCAAATGTTGGGAAGTCCACGCTCCTGAACGCGATCCTCGGCGAAGAACGGGTCATCGTCCACGAGCAGCCGCACACGACCCGTGAGCCCATTGACACGTGGTTCCAATATCAAGGGCAGAGGATGAAAATCACCGATACCGCCGGCATCCGCCGCCATGTCCCGTTTGGACTTGAACGGCAGGGGGTTGAGGCAACCGTTAGGCGTCTCGAGCAAACCGATGTCGTCCTTTTCCTCTTTGACCCGTTTTTGGAAAACCTCACCCATCAAGATCGCGCGCTCTCTGGTATGCTCAAAGAACGCCCGTGCTCGCTTATTGTTGTCTGCAATAAATATGATCTTTCCGGCCCAGAGGAGCGAAAGCATCCCCAAGCGCTGCGGAGGTTCGAAGAAAAACTCCGGAAAACATTCCCGTTCCTTGCCTTTGCCCCCATTGTCGCGATCGCGGCCAAAGACCGCTGGCGGGTGCCAAAGCTCCTTGATCTCATCCTCACGGTCCACCAACAGCGTAAGCGCGTGCTTACCGCTGACGAGCTCCGTGATATTTTCCACGATCTGCGCCACGAACTTGGCGCCATCCGCGCGCGCACCAGAAAAACCATGCGTCAAACACCAAAACTCGCCTCACTAAAACAAACAAAAACAAACCCGCCGGAATTCACTCTCCATACAGCGCGGCACGCGAAAATCCCGTTTGCACTGGTCAAGATCGTCGAGCGACACATCCGCGAGCGCGCTGGTTTTCTTGGCACACCGATCAAAATTCATGTGGAGCGGGCGTGACCGGTGAACAGTAACCAGTAAACGGTACTTGGAATTTGAATTTTTTCAACAACAATCCACCAATTACTAGTTACCAGTTACTAATTACCGATTACTCAAACACTATGACGATTGTTGTCGGCCTCGGCAACCCCGGAAAGAAATATCAAAACACCCGCCATAATGTTGGCTGGCGCGTCCTTGATGCGTTTGCCGAGACGCTCCAGGGCGAATGGAAAACCGATAAAAAACTCCGGGCAGGCATATTCTCCGACCAAGGTCCGATCGCGATCGGACCGCGTGGAGGAGCTTCCCTCGTTCTCCTCAAACCCCTCACCTTCATGAACCGCTCGGGGCTCGCGGTGGCTTCATTTCTTCGACAGAACAAAAAAATAATCTTCCCTGAGCCTGTCGAAGGGCTTCGACTTCGCTCAGCCAATAAATTGTTAGTCCCCGAGCGAAGTCGAGGGGCTTCCGGCGTAACACTCCTCGTCCTCCACGACGACATTGATTTGCCCTTGGGAACCGTGCGCGTCTCCTCTGGCGCGTCGGCTGGCGGACACAATGGTGTAGCGTCCATCATTGATCACCTCGGCACAAAAGACTTTTGGAGACTGCGCATCGGCGTTGCGCCCCAAGTATCCCCCGACCAAGCTCCGACGGCAGTCGGAGCGCGTGGAGGGGCTACCACTAACACCTGGAAACAAAAAACCAACCCGGCTGCCTACGTGCTCAAACCATTTACAAAAACAGAACAAAAACTCCTCGCTGCGGCTTCCGACCAACTCCACCGCCTCATCCTGAACACCATCGAGCATCCAAAAATACAAACGGTGCGACTCTTTGAAAAATAAAAAATGTTTAGAGATTCGATCTCTAAACATGCCAAGTGCAACTGTGGGGGCAGATGCCAGAGAAATGATAGCGGAGGCAGACAGCCCGGCCAGAAATTTTCTAGCAAAAGAGTACTGTTCGAGGACGTGAGCCCTCCAAGCCGCAGCTCGGAGCGGCGAACGACGAGTTACGGTTTTTGCGTTCAAAGAAAATTCTGAGCGGGCGTTTCTGCCGGAGCGTATTTCGAAGGCGCTGCCCCACCGTTGCACCATCCTCACCACTCTGCCACCGACCGGCTCAAGATTCCCTACAAAAGTAAGAAGACCTTAACTTACCGGATCACGGACGAAGGAGGGGTTGTCCGAGTTCCGCCGATCGGCAGCAGACTGAAGAGAAATAAAAACTCTCTGGGCCCCCTGTCCGTACCGTCGCTGACGGTCAGACCACCAAAGAATCGCCTCCAAAGGAAACCCTAGCACACGAAACCCGAATTGTCAAAAATAAGAAGACCGCCGGAGCCAAAAGGACATCCGACGGCCAATCGCCACTAGGACTCTCTCGCCACTGGGGCAAGAAGATGACGAAGGAGTAGGTGGCCGGGGAACATAATGGCTTGCAACTCACGGCCGTCCGGGCTGGTGGCCACCAGCGTGGTGGGTGCGCTATGCAGCCGCTCAACGAGTCTCCGACGCTGCTCGATCTGCCGTCGCGACCAATCGAGGTTCACGATGTGAGACGCGCTGTTGCGCCGACTGGTTCGCGCGGTGGTAGGCTCGAAGATGAGTGCTTCGAGCACCAACGTGCGGGGGCGACGCATGATGAGGAAGATTCCAGAAGCGCCTTCGGCGCTCGTGGCAAGCTGCCTCAACAGCACCATGATGCCCCCCTTGCTGTCTGTTGTAACCCTGCGCCGCTCCGCGACGCCGCTCTTCACGTTGCTCTCCTTTGTTCGTGCGCCTCCGGTGTGGAGACGCGGATGCAACGGTTCACGCTGCTATCTACTTTTTTCTTTCTTTGGGAAGCAACAGTAGCGCGAGTCTACAGGAGAAGCGTATTACTGTCAATGCTGACCCTATACATACGCAACGAAAGCCAAGCCAAAAGCCTTGCCA
>CAZNTM010000006.1:2795-20511 GCA_964576005.1 uncultured Gammaproteobacteria bacterium | reverse complement strand
TGAGGAGGATGGGGAGAGTACTTGCGCCGACGACTGCGATCACTGCCGCTCGGAGCTTGGTGAGCCGATCGCGTTTGTGCAGATGCCAGAGCAGTGCAAAGAGCACTGCCGGAATGCCGGCCATGAGGTGGGTAGAGAGGCTTGCGAGGGCAGTGCTCCAGACGAGCAACGCCGGGGCGTTTTTCCAAGCGAGCAGTATCGTGAGCAGCAGCCAGAGCTGTGCGAGGTTGTGCGGGGTGGTGAGGGTGAGGAAGGGCAACGGGAGCAGAAGGAAGCTTATAGCTTGAAGCTTATAGCTTGTCGCCTTGTTTGGCGGTTGATTGATGAGCAGTAACGGAATGAATATTGCGGCGAGCGTTGGGACAAGGAAGCGATCAATGATTTCCAAGGGGATGCGGGTGATGGTATGCAGGATGCCGACGAGCGCGTACTGGCCGATGTAGTAGGGAGTTTTTGGAGCAATGAAGCCGGCGGCGTTGATCACTCGTTCGGTTGCCTGGTGAAGCAGTTGGTCAAAGCCAAAGCCGATGGGGAAGAGGATCGCGGTCACTGCAAAGGTAGCGAAGAAGTGGATCTGGAGGGGGAGAGGGTGTGGGGTGTAGGGCGTAAGGCGTGGTTGAAGTAACAGTGAGCTGGCAAGCGCGTAAAGAACAAAGACTGCTGGCGGGAGGACTTCCCACGGAGAGCGGAGCGATTCGGTTGCCCGAAAAGCAAAGAGGATACCGAGGATGAGAAGATCAAGGGCGATGACCATGACTGCGCGACGGTCGAAGTTCGGCTTGAGGAGTCTGGGAAGTCGGACGTTATGGCTAAAAAAAATAACGGCGAGGCTTACCGCAAGTGCGAGCATCTGAAACGGCAGCGAGAGATCAAAGAGGAAATAAAAGATGGCGCCTACACTCGAGAGCGTGGCGAGCATCTGCAGCGCTGGAAAAAAATAGGAGGACATGATAGACTCTCACTACGTTCGTATTTTGGCTATGGAGCAACCGAAACTGCAGTTTAGCGACCGGATTCTTGCGCAGACGATCTTGCCATGGATTCCGCTTTGGGTGCGGCCGAATGCGGTGACGACCGTGCGGTTTGTCGCAGTGCCGTTTGTCCTTGCGTCGGTGATGCGCGAGCAATTTTTCCTCGCGATTGTCATCTTTGCCGTGGCGGCGTTCACCGATCTGCTCGACGGCGCGCTCGCGCGCACGCGAAACCAGATTACCGCGGTTGGCAAAGTGATTGATCCGCTTGCCGACAAATTGCTCATCGGAACGCTCATGGTGGCAATGGTGTGGGTGTATCTTTCAGCGCAGTTAGCGCTCATCATTATTTCGATTGAAGCGTTTTTTATCATCGGAGGATTTTGGAGGTGGCATCAGGGAATTGTGCCAAGCGCGAATCTCTGGGGGAAGATTAAGTTTAATTTTCAGGTGCTCGGGGTGGTAGTGTTGTTTGTGGCGGTGAGTAGCCCAAATCCGGTGTTGTGGGAGATTGCGGCGACAACGAGTTTCGCAATCGCGATTGTCTTTGCGCTGCTCTCGTTGGCCACGCAAGGTTTTTAAGCCATGACGCGCGAGCCCCGAATCCTTTTTTTTGCCAGTGTTATTTTTTTTGCTGTGGCGGGGTCTCTCGCCATGCTTCTTGATGGTTTATCATACCCATCCCCGGATGAGACCGCGGTACGGGTGTTCATCCAACGGGTGAGTCGGGGATTGCCTTTTGGCATTCCGGAGCCGCTTGGGAGCGAGTTTGAAGACATCATTCATCCGCGCTCGACAACCATTGTTGGCAAACAACTTGTCCCGCAGGGCTTTCCGTTTATGATGGTCGTGTACGGGACGTTGACGCGATTTACCGGCATTCCGGCAGCGCTGTGGACACCGTTGTTTGTCGCTGCAACGTTGCCACTGCTTTTTTTGATTTTTCAGCGCATCGTTGAGCGTCAAACCGCCTTCTTAGCAGCTCTCCTTGGGTTTATTCACCCGCAAATACTTTACTATAGCGTCCGCGGCTTGTACACGAATGCGCTGCAGATTTCCGTTCTTTTGCTTGCGGTCGCCTCAATGCTTGGTTTAAGAGGGAAGGGGGGGGCTTTTCTTTCTGGCGCGTTGTTTGCGCTCGCGATCGCGATCCGTCCGTCGGAATTGCCGTGGATTGGAATGTTGTTGCTGTTTGTTTTGTTCTTTTTGCGTCGGCATCTCACGAGTCGCCTGCTCGCGTTCGGTACGGTTGGGTTTGTTTTCACCCTCCTGCCTGTGGTCGCGCTGCACCGCACGATTTACGGCGGGCAGTTCGTTGGGTACCCGCTGTTCGTTTCCGGCGCTCCCCCAGTCGCGGTTCATTTTTCGATTCGTGCCATGATCATCCATATCTGGCAGTATTTTTTCAGCCTGCTCTGGTGGTGGGTGCCGTTTATTGTCGTTGGCGTGTATCAATGCTGGTGGGGATCATTACGGATGACGGATGCGCTCCGTCTCTACCGTCGCACGCTGCTTACTGTGGCAATGATTGTTGTCAGCATGTATGGCGTTTGGGAGTTTCGTGATACGATCAGTGAGGCGTCGTATAGCATCGGGATTTCGTTTGCCCGGTATTGGCTGATTCTCTCGGTACTCACGTTGCCGTTCGCAGCAATCGGCCTAAAGAAACTTCGGCTTCGACGTGTGCCATTCGTTCTGTTTGTTTTGGTTTCGGTTCTCTTTCCGATGCTTTGGGGGCCGGAGAGCATCCGGAATTCTTTTCTGGTTTCCCGCGCGGCGCATGCGATGGTCGCGGCGGCGCAGCGTGAGATTCCTCCGGATGCCGTTTTGCTTGTTGAAAAAAGCGATAAGATTTTCTGGCCGACGTGGCGCGTGGTCGTGGGGCTTGATCAAGAGCAGAAAGTCTTGCGGATTCTCCCGCGCCTTGCGGCGCGCTTGCCGGTGTATTTTGATGAAAGCCGCGATCTTACGTATGGGAGTTTTTGGAGTGAGCAGCGGTTTCGTTCCGTTGGTCTCCGGTTGGATCAGCGCGTTGTGGTGAGTCCGGACCACACCCTCTATCGCCTTGTGCCGCTATGAGAGAAAACGTGCGTGCGCGAATGGCAACACGATTCACCCTCGGCATGCTCACGCTCGTACTCGTGGGGTATGTTGCGGCTCAAAACGTCGTGATTGGCCGGGTGTTCGTCGCCGGGCGCGCCATGGGCAGCCGTAGCCCTTGGGTGCGCGAATTCTGGCCGCCGCTTCATGTCTATCCTCCAGAGCGTTGTGGGGCAGGCAACTGTTTCCTCCAGCGCATCGCGTTAAGCCCGGTGACCATTCGGGTTCGGACTCCACGGAGTTTTCAATCGGTTGAGATTGATCTTGAGGCGAGCGGGATTCCCGGGGGGAGCACTGTTGGGGTGGAGCGCGCGCTTCACACAAAAGAATACAATCGCGCGCCTTTCGTTGACGGACGCGCTTCGCTTTCTCTCGCAGACGTTGTCCAAGAGAAACGGGATTTGCAATTTCAGTTCATATTTCCGGGGACCGGGCCTAAACAGCCGGTCACGGTATCGTCAATCACCTTCACGTTTCGTCGTTAGCTATGTCATCTCTCGCGCACATGATTGCTGAAGAAATATTTCAGTGGGCGTTCTCTCTTGCGCTTGTCTTCGCTGTGGTGGATTGGATACGGCCATTGACCGTGAGTCCGCACTTCAATGTCGCATGGCTTATTGTTGTACTCTTCTGTGCGCTCTCGGTCATCATCTGGCAAGGGGATACTCCGAAAGCGTCTGGGATTGAGTAATTCTCGTTTCCTATGGCCCCGGCACGAAAAAAAGTGGTTCTGCTCATCCTTGATGGGTGGGGAGTCGCGCCGTTGGGCGCAGGCAATGCCATTGCGATGACGCCAACGGCGCATCTTGATGCCCTCATGCGGAAGTATCCGACACTTTTGTTAAAAGCGAGCGGAGAAGCGGTGGGGCTCCCGTATGGCGAGATGGGCAACTCCGCGGTCGGGCATCTCACCATGGGGATCGGTCGAGTGTATGATCAGCATTTCCTTCGGATCACGAAATCCATTTGGAATCGGGATTTTTTTTCAAATAGCGCGTTTCGCGAGGCAATCGCGCATGTGAGGAAACGAGGGAGTATTCTTCACCTCCTCGGACTTGCATCAACCGGCGGGGTGCATTCCTACATCGAACATCTCTACGCGCTCCTGGAACTCGCCGTCGCCTCGCATGTCCCGCGGATTGCCGTGCATGCCATCCTTGATGGAAGAGACAGCGCCTTAAACAGCGGGGTGAACTTCATTGCCCGGCTCGAGGAGCGGTTGCGTCTCTTTGGGGTCGGTTCCATTGCCTCGCTTTGCGGGCGGCGTTGGGCCATGGATAAAGATGGCCGTTGGGATCGCATTGAGAAGGCGTACCGCGCGATGGTAGAGGGCAGGAGTGATGAGTTCTTTACGAGCGCCGAGCGGGCGATCCTTGCCTCGTACAATCGCGGAGTGTACGATGAAGCGTTTACGCCAATTGCATTGCGCCGCGAAGGCACTGCCGAGCCCATAGCGACCATCCGGGATGGCGATGCAGTTATCTTCTTTAACTATCGTCCGGACCGGGCGCGCGAGCTCACGACCGCCTTCGTTGCCCCAACGTTTGAGCCCTTCTTAAGACGCAATCTTCGTGATCTGTTTTTCGTGACAATGACGCAGTACGATACGACGCTTCCGGTATCCGTGGCGTTTTCGCCTCAACACATTACTCTTTGGCTCTCAAAGATCCTTGCTACTGCCGGGCTGCGGCAGCTTCACATCGCAGAGACCGAGAAATACGCGCACGTCACCTATTTTTTTAACGGACTCACGGAGTCGGCGAGTCCGGGGGAGGAGCATCTCTTGGTGCCCTCCCCGCGCGTTGTTTCCTACGATGAAGAACCGGAAATGTCCACCGAGGAAATGACCCGTCGGATTACCGAGGCGTTGAGCAGCGACCGGTATGAATTCCTCGTCGCAAATTTTGCCTGTGTGGACATGGTGGCGCACACCGGAAATTTTGAAGCAACCCAGCGCGCCGTCGCGGCCCTCGATCGCGCCATTGGAGAGATTGCCAAGGCCGTCAGTGCCGTTGACGGTGTGCTCATCATTACCGCGGATCACGGCAACGGGGAGGACATGATTGATCCCGAGAGCGGATTGCGTACGACGACTCATAGTAGTAATCCGGTGTTCTGTCTGCTTGTAAATCGGGCGTGGATTGGGCGGGGAGGAGTTGAGGACGTTTCATCGCTTTCCCCTCGCTATGGTCTTTCCGTGATTGCTCCGACGGTCCTTGAGTGTCTCGGCATTCCTGTTGCAAGAACAATGACGGGAGAGCGTCTCTTACAAGAGTTAAAATTACCGGTTCCCTTGTGGGCTGGGAGCGATTAACCCCATGCAGTATGGATCATCGCATCCTGCGTTTCATGAACACGCTTGCAGCGGATTATCCATTGGTTCGCTGGGCGGTAGTCTTTGGCGCAAGATACCTCATTGTGCTGCTTGCGCTTTCTTCGATTGTCCTCGCCTTCCGTCGTCGCGCGCTTCTGTTGCTCGTGCTTGCCGCCGGATTGTCGCTGTTCATCAATTATCTCATCGCGTCCTTTATCTTTTTCCGGCCTCGTCCAGAAGAGGGGGTTCTTCGGCTCATCGGACAGCCGTGGACGGCGAAGTCGTTTCCATCAGATCATGCAGCGCTCTCTCTCGTGTTTGCGCTCGTGGTGTTTTTTTATTATCCGAAAAGTGGGTTGCTGCTTGCATTCCTTGCTCTTGTCGTGGGGTTGAGCCGCGTTGCCGCAGGGGTGCACTATCCTCTTGATATCATTGCCGGGTTTGCCGTTGGCACCGTTGCAAGTTTCATCGCAAAGTCGCTCGTGCGTCTATGATGACATCAAAACTTTACGCGATCATCCTTGCCGGTGGCAGTGGCACGCGGCTGTGGCCACTGTCGCGCGTTCGTCGCTCAAAGCAGCATTTGGCTTTGTTGGGGCGGCAGACGCTGCTTCAGATGACGTACCGTCGGATGCGTCGTCTCCTTGGCAGTCAACACATCTTTGTTGCCGTTGGCCGCGATGATGCACCAATGGTCCGACAACAACTGCCGAAACTGCTCTCTCATCAACTGCTCGTTGAGCCGCTCCGGCGCGGAACCGGGGCGGCGATCGGCTATGGGCTTCTCTGTGTTCGTTTGCGAGACCCCCGGGCTTTTCTCATGACCATTAACTCCGATGCATTTCTTGCCGATGAAGCTCGCTGGCTTGCGGGGCTTCGTGCCGCGTTTGCCACAGCAAGAAAAGCGATGACACAGCTCGTCGTGGTGGGGGTGAAGCCAAGCGTGCCAGAGACTGGCTATGGATACATCCGTGCCGGACAACGACTGCGCAAACAGGAGGGATTTTCATTGTTTCCCATAGAGAGTTTTCAGGAGAAACCAACATCAGCGGTTGCGCGCCGGTACTGCGACGACCGTTCGTACTATTGGAACACCACCGTGCTCTGCGGGAGCGTTGCCCACCTGTGGTCGCTGTATGAGAAACATCTGCCAGAGACCTTTCGTGCGCTCTCTCGCATGGGGTCTTCGCCAAACCCCAAAGTATTTCGGAGGTTGCCAGTTTCTGATATTAACTATGATCTCCTTGAGAAAGCGGACGATATGTTGCTCCTCGCCGTTGACGGGGCTGGCTGGGCAGACATCGGTCATTGGCGGACGCTCCATGAGCTCTCGCGTCAGGATCACAGAGCGCTTCATCATGGGCCATATCTTTCTCTTCACGGCGTGGATAATTTTGTCGTCAGTCCCCAGAGAAAACTCGTTGCTACGGTCGGGGTAAGCGATCTGCTCATCATTGATACCCCGGATGCGTTGTTGGTCTGCAACCGATCGCATGCCCAAGACGTAAAGCGAGTCGTTCATGAACTTAAAAAACGGCATTTTCACCGGTATGTATAGGCGATGGCTCCTGCTTTTTACCATTGCGGCAGCGTTGGTCCAGTTTGTGTGGGTATCTCCATCTTCAAGCGAGGTTGATGTGATTATTGCGCGTGGCAGTAAAGCGACAGAAATCGGGGAAAAGCTTGCCGAGCGGGAGGTGATCCAAAGTCAATTTTTATTCCGCGCTCTCGTTTCACTCCAACGCCAAGAAGAAAAGCTCCAAGCCGGCGTTTACCGTTTCCCGCCCCATGTCGCTTTGCCAAACGTGATTGCGATGCTTCTTCGGGGCGGCAGACCGCTTGCGGCAATGGTGCGCATCCCCGAGGGGAGTTCGAGCAGAGAGATCGCGCGCATCCTTTTCGAACGCATGCATATTCCAGAAGAAGCATTCCTCGCGATTGTCCAACAGCCGAGTACCGGGTTGCTCTCTGATTTTCCGTGGCTTCCGGAGCAAGCGCATCGCGTTGGTCTTGAGGGGTATCTCTTCGGCGATACGTATGAGCTCCGAAAAGACAGCCGCGCAGAAGAAGTCGTGCGCAAAATGCTTTTTACTTTTGAACAAAAAGCGCTTCCGGTGCTGAAAAAAGCACCGAAGGGCTATCCCCTTAATCTTCATGAGACGCTCACCCTTGCTTCGATCGTTGAGCGTGAGGTTGCAACGTGGGAAGATCGGCGGCTTGTCACTGATCTCTTTTTGCGAAGACTTCGTTATACCATCGCGCTTCAAGCGGATTCTACGGTAAATTTCGTCACGGGCAAGAATGTTTCGCGCGCGAGTCTCACAGACCTTGAAACCGTATCGCCGTACAATACGTACAAGGTCCGTGGGCTGCCTCCCGGCCCCATTGCCAATCCGACCGTGCTCACCTTTTGGGCGGTGATTCAGCCGTTACGGAATCCGTATTGGTATTTCCTCACTGATAGAGCAGGCACGGTCTACTACTCACGGACGTTCGCCGAGCACGTGCAAAAGAAAATGAGCATTTATGGGAGAAAGCGATAATTTATTGCTCTTTTATTCGCGCGAATACCTCAATTTCTAACTATCTTATCCACACTGCATAACGGGGAGAATATGTGATATACTATCTGTAGATATTTTTTGTGGATAACTTTAACAGTCAATCGAGGGGGTCCCATGAAATGCTTTTCGCTATTCACAACTTGTAAAACGCCACTCGCGCCGTCTCTCTCTCTCTCTCTCTCTCTCTCTGGAGCGTGAGAGATCCGTGCTTGTTTATATTCAGGCGCAGCAGAACTGCTTATAAATAGCAGTTTTTTTGTTGCGTCGTTATACATTTGGTAGTCAACAGGGGTAGTCAACAGGGCGTTTTATTAAACGCAAACACATATGGCAGCAGAAGATCGCAATAATACCGTTGCACTCCTGATTGCGCTCGGGCTTGGAATTATGATTGGTAAGAACTGGCCGAAGATCAAGAAGGGGTTGGGGCCGATGCTTGAGACAATCGAGAAGCAGTATGGCAATATCTCCGCTGCGACGCTCGGGACACTTGCCGGACAGAAGGAACGATTCGAGGACCTCATGGCAACGCGGCGGTACCGAAAGGGCACGAAGAAGCCCAAGGCGGCAACGGCGTAGTAAAGGGGGCCAAGGAAGAAACGTATGCCACGAGTTCTGGCAAGACGAGCACAGCGAACGCAACGGGTAGGAGGAGGCGTACCCGTGACCGATGACGACCTGCTTTCGCAGTTGATTTGGGAGCTTGCGTCAGCATCGAATCAACGGGTAAAGAAAAGGTGCAACAACGCCGCTGATCTCACCTCACTGCTTCCGCTCGTGCTGTTTGTCGGGGGAACGATTGAATTCCTGCGACGCCCGATCATGCCACGCTGGCATGACTTCTGGTGGTGGAGCTACAGTATTTTCCGGGACCTCAACTCCGAGAAGCGAAAGGTCCCACACTTCCACCAGCAGAGCGCTTCCGGAGAAGGTGAGCGGCTTATTCCATAAGAATGTCATCGTACGTTTGTGTAAAATAAAAAAAGCTATGAGGGGGTCCCTAATGACGTTCCTTGAACGGTACGCGTTGCCAGTGTCTGTGGTTGCGTTTGCGTTTGGGGTGGTCGTGACATCCGCAGCGCCACACGTCGGGTCGAGCATCGTCAACACCATGGACGTGTTCCTTGAGTGGTATGGCTATGTCGTTCCCGTTCTCCTCTACTTCCTCTTGACGCCATCGCTCATGCGGCTGCAAGAACTCGCGGCGAAGTACGGGAACGGCTGGCTCGGGCGCGTCATCCGACAATTTATGGTGGCGCGCTTGTTTGCCATGTTGTTTGCCATCGTGGTCCTTACCACGGTGTACCGTCTGCCCATCTACATCAACGGAACGACGACGTTTGCGGACTCCCTTTGGCGCGCGGCTGCACAGCTTGGCGCCACCCTGGTTGGCAGTCATTTCCTTTACGGGGTGTACGCCGCGATTTTCACTGCTGCGGTCGCGCGGCGCTTCTCCATACTTCGACGACCTTTTGATGTCATGAGCGTCGCGATCGAACGGTTCGGGGAGTACTTCATCGTGCTCTCTCCCGCCTTCATGTTTACGATCGGCAGCTTTCTCACGCACCTGCCGTCGTACTTGGCGCAAAACCTCGATCCGACATCAGCATCCCTCTTAGCAACCCGCTTGTTGTTTTTGCGGGAGGTCGCTGCTGGCTACGAGTACGTCGCGCTCTACATGTTCATCGGCCTAGGGACCGGCTTGCTCTGTCTGCTCTGGCACGCTGCGTACATCCTCTACACGACGTTCGTTGTTCCATCGTTTCGAGTGCGTGAGTACTTCAGAGGATACTGGGTACGAGTGTATCCGCTCCTGTGGTCGAGTTCGTCTGAAGCGCTTGCCGTGCCCCTCTCTCTTGCGATGTTCAAGCGGACGTTCCCGCATGTTCCTGATGGAGTTCGGCAGTTCGTCATCGCCGGAGGCTCCTACCTTGGCATTAATGGAACGCTTATTTCGGTCTATGTCATGGGCGTGACGCTTGCGGTCCTCGTCGGGGCGCCGATTTCATTTCTGCATCTCTTCTTTTCGATCCCGGTCATCTTTTTACTCGGGTACGCAGTTCCCGGGATTCCCGGAGAGCTCGTCATCTTCGCCGGAACCATGAGTGTTCTCCTTAACGTTCCTGAAGCCGTCGCGCCGTTGTTCCTCTCCCTCTACATCACGCTGCAGCTCGGATTACCGGATGCGTTCCGGACCGGGTGCAACTCAACCGATAGCGCGCTGCTTGCCATTACGAGCGAAGCCGGGTTTGAGCGGCAGAAACATAAACAGCAAGCGGTAACGCACGCACCCCCCCGCAGCGTTTGATTTCAAAGCAACGTACTTTTATGAAGGATTATTTCAATATTCTCGCTGGATTTTTTTCCGGAGCGCTGCTCGCGAAAAATTGGCAGCGCGTAAAGCCATACGTCGTCCTCGGCGCTGAACAGGTCCAGGACTCGATGAAGCATGCGCTGCACCGGTTGCGTGAGCAGCAATCGCTGTCTGTACAACGCAAGCGTCGGAAGATTGTACGCAGACATCGCATTGTGGCGCCGCCGCTGCCTACTCGCGCAAAAACGAACGCAACTGCGCGTCCTCGTCCTCCGGTACCGAATCCAAGAGCGCAGGGGCAACTGCCACCACGTCCAATGGTGGGGTCTACCGACGCCGGCAAGAAACCAACCCCCTCGTTCTGGGAAAAGATTGGATTGAAAATGTGAACCAAGGAACAGACCCCGCGGTTGAAAGGTCGGCGCGGGTGAGCAGAATAAACAGGATATAAAGATATGTGGAAAGAGGAAGAATTCTCGGTGCTCTTCAGCTTCGTTCTTGGCGCCCTTGTGGCGAAAAATTGGGTGAAGCTGCGGCAGTACCTTCCGTTTTTCTCGGAGAAATAAAGGTCGGGTAAAAAGACTCAAGAGAACATTTAAGCATACTATGGAAAATGGCAGACTTATGACCGTACTCTTGTTCGCAACAGGGGTCGTCGTCGGCATGAACTGGGGGAAGATACGCAAGTGGCTTCCCAAAGCAAAGGAACAGGTGGTTGAAGCGGTAGAATCAGCAAAAGAAACCGTTACAGACACAACAAAGCGACTCTTTGGCGGTCGTGCGCCGCGGGGACGGCGGGCAACGGCGTAACACCGGGCTGAAACGCGTCAGTTGGAGGCGCTCCAAACCCCGACGGTTTTGGAAGCGATAGGGTTTGATTTGCATAACAGAACAAAAAAACATTCCCCATGCCATCCACGCTTCCGCGAGTAAAGGTCAAACTCCTCACAAAACACTACTGTCGCCTAAAATCTCCAGTATTGGGGACAATGAGCGACAGCAGTTTTGCCTTGCTCAAGCAGATTTTTACGCAAGAAAGCGTCCAGTGGGCACAGGTGAACACGGTCACGAAATCCGTGCTCATTTTGTTTTCCGGAGTTTTCCAACCGCGGAAACTTCAGCGCACCGTTTTTGAGTCAGAAAGCGGGCATTCGTACCTCTCATCCTCCTTTAGAGGAGAATCTGCGCGGAAAGTCTTGTTTTCCCGTGTCGGAGACGCAGTGACGAATTGGGAATTCCTCCACCAGATCCCTGGACGGATTCGCCTGCACCACCCGCTGCTTCTGAAACGGAGCACGGTCTGTACAGAAATCGAAACCGCGGTTTCAAATACGGTCGGCGTCCGTTCCTGCTCTGCGCGGTCGCTTACCGGCAATGTCGTCATCGAGTACGATCCAGAATGTATCGCACTCTCCCGACTGCTCATTATTGCCGATACGGTTCTCTCCGGTCTCCCGGTTGAGGAACGAAAGGAAGATGCGCGACGACTCGGACCGTTCGAGATCGCCACCGCATCGCTTGGAGCAACACTCCTGTTGCCAGAAGCGTTATTTCTCACGGTGCCAATGGTCCTTTCAACAGGATTGCCAATCTTTAAAAAAGCCCTTATCGCCGTTCGGCAGAAGAAAATTAAGGTAGACATCCTCGACACCGTCGTTATTGGCGGATGCCTGGCGGCAAGTCAGGTCCCGGTGGCGGCGTTCATGGTGTGGGCAGTTGCGCTTGCGGATAAAATGCACGACCGCACCTCCCAGTCCACCGGGAAACTCCTAAAGAAAATTTTTGGCACGCAGCCGCGGTTCGCGTGGAAGAAGACCGAGACTGCCGAGGTCCAGGTCCCCATTATCGAGCTCACCAAAGGGGACGTCGTTGTTGCGCACACTGGCGAGGCCATCCCGGTGGACGGAGTTGTCGCAGACGGGAAGGCGCTCGTTGATCAAAGTGCGCTTACCGGCGAATCGCAACCCGTGGAGCGACGCGCGGGAGAACAGGTATTTTCGGCAACGACCGTTCTCTCTGGAGAGCTCTCCATCCGCGTCGAGATGACTGGCAAGGAAACGGTTGCCGGCAAAATTCAGCAGATTGTCACCGAGGCCTCGAATCACAAGACAAAGATGCAGTCGACGGGTGAGCGCATCGCGGATCACGCGGTACTCCCAACACTCGCGTTGGGCGGCCTGGGGCTCGCGATTGGCGGACCGAGCACGAGTTTAGCAGTGGTGAACGCAGACTTTGGCACCGGCATCCGCGTTGCCGCGCCCACACTCCTGCTCTCCCACCTCATCCGTCTCGCAAAGCACGGAATCCTTGTTAAAAAAGGAGAGGCCTTGGAGAAGCTCGCGAAAGCCGACGTGTTCATTTTTGATAAGACCGGGACGCTGACTGAAGAGCTTCCGGTGGTGACGACGATTATCCCGTTGGGGAAGCTCAAGGTCGCTCCGGAGATTCTGCTGCGGTATGCAGCGACCGCAGAGCAGCGGGTGAGTCATCCCATTGGTCGGGCGATCGTTGCCGAGGCAACGCGCCGTGGGTTACCGTTACCTTCCACAGGGTGGGCGCGGATTCGCATTGGATTAGGGGTGGAGATGGATACCGAGGGGAAAACGATTCACATTGGAAGCTGTCGGTTTCTTGAAGAGGAGCGCATCCCCATTCCGCAAACCCTGGTCAAGAGGCTCGAACGGACTGCCGCGAACGGCGAGGGAGCAGTCGTCGTCGCCATTGATCATCGGGTCGCCGGGCTCATCCAATTTAAGACGGTCCCGCGCAAAGAGACGCAGGAGGTCATCCGGTCCCTTCGCGCCCGAGGAGTGAAGAAGGTGGTGCTTCTCTCTGGCGATCGCTGCGAGATCACGAAACGAATCGCTTCGGAGATTGGAGCCGATGCCTATCACGCCGAAGTCCTCCCGCAAGAGAAGGTGGAGTACGTTCAGAAGTACAAGCAGGCAGGTGCGGTAGTGGTGATGGTCGGAGATGGCGTCAATGATGCCCCAGCGCTCACCACTGCGGACATCTCCATCTCCCTCAAAGGGGCCTCTGATGTCGCCGTGGACACCGCAGATATTATTTTTCTTGATGGCAACTTTGCGAAGATGCATCTATTGTTTGATTCGGCTCATCACTTCCACAAAGGGGTGTGGTCAAACTTCCGGCTCATCGCGATCCCGAATGCGCTCTGCATCATCGGCGCGCTCACGCGATTCTGGGGGCTCGGCGCGTCGCTGGTGCTTAACAACTGCTTTAACATCCTCGCCACTGCGAAATCCCTGACCCCGCTTTATTCAACCCTGGAGCAGAGCGAGAAGAAACCTCATGGAGCACTCCCTCCGGAGGCGTCGGCGCGCCCGCTGGCACTTGCCCCGACTCCCATCGGTTAAGCAGCCTATGGAGAAAGTTTTTGAAGCGCGGATGACGAAACCGCTTGCCGCGGTGTACGCGAGGATTGACGAGCGCATTATTTATTTAAATCGAAAATACGACCGGCAACGCCGGCGTTTTAGAATTTCCTACGCCTGGAATGCCCGCTCGAACATGCTCCTCGTGCAAAACAAGCAGTACGGCATCACCGTGACTATTGAATTTACCTTAAAGAAGATCATTGGCAGGATGGAGGTCCCGCTTTGGATGCGTCCGCTCGCGTGGATCTATAAGGATCGCATCCTTTCCGTGGTGCTGGCCGAGGTCAACGGATTCCTCAAGATACTCTAAAACGGACAACGGAACAACACTGCTATGTGGTCCATGAGTTTCCTGCTCCCGCGCCAGTACGAATTCTTCGACCTCTTCGAGGATCTTGGGAGCGCCCAGTGCAATCTCGCGGTACTCCTCAAGGAGTACGCGACCGTGTTTGGCAACCACGCGGAGTATGCAAAGCGCGCGAAGGAGATCGAACACCGCGCCGATGAGACAACCCATGCGATCATTGAACGACTAAACAAGACGTTCATCACCCCCTTTGACCGTGAGGACATCTTCATGCTTGCGCACGCGCTTGATGATATTGTTGACTTACTCGAGAACGCGGTGCACAACATCTCGGTCTACGGGATCGAGCAGCAACGACCTGCCTTCGATGAGTTCGCTCGGACGATTGTCGAAGCCGCCGGGGTGCTCGAGAAGCTCCTCGAGCTGCTCCGGGACCGACAGCAGAGCCCGCAGCTGCAGAACTTGAAGATTCGGATGCACGAGCTTGAGGACCAGGGCGATGCGATCTTCACGCAAGCCCTTGGCGAGCTCCTTCGGGACGGTGAGGAGCCGCTTCTCGTCATCAAGTGGAAGGACATCCTCGAGGACCTCGAGCAAACCCTGGACACCTACCAGCGCGTTGCTGACACGATTGACGGCATCATCGTGAAATCGTCGTAACCGCTATGGAGGCGAACCTTCTTTTCGTCATTGGTATCATTTTTGTAGCCCTCATTTTTGATTTTACCAACGGCATGCACGATGCTGCCAATTCCATCGCTACCGTTGTGTCAACGAGAGTCTTGTCGCCTCGCCAGGCTGTCGTTTGGGCAGCGTTTTTTAATTTTATTGCTTTTATAATTTTTGGAACGGCCGTAGCCAAAACCATTGGCAAGGACATGATTGACATTCGTACCGTAACGCCCGTGGTGATTTTTGCCGGTCTTCTCGGCACGATTGCTTGGAATATCATTACCTGGCATTTTGGTTTGCCCTCGAGTTCCTCGCACGCTCTCATTGGCGGCTACGCAGGGGCAGCCATAACCAGTGGGGGTTTTAAAGTGATTATTTTGTCCGGTTGGTACAAAACGTTGTTGTTTATCGTGTTAGCGCCGCTTATTGGTTTGGTGTTCGGAGTGCTATTGAAAGTAATAACGACATGGGTAATCTATAAAAAAACACCCTCGTTCGTTTCTGTTTGGTCGCGGCGTTTTCAATTGTTGTCCGCAGCTCTGTATAGTTTGGGACACGGCGGAAATGATGCGCAAAAAACAATGGGTATTATTGCCGGTTTGTTGTTTAGCAGCGGATTGAGCAAGAGTTTTACTATTCCGTTGTGGGTCGTCGTAAGCGCGCATGCCGCTATTGCGCTGGGGACCTTGACTGGCGGTTGGAGAATAGTTAAAACTATGGGGAGCCGAATCACGAAATTAAATCCTACTGATGGGTTTTGCGCTGAAACCGCGAGTGCCGCGAGTTTGTTTACTGCCACTCATTTAGGCGTGCCCGTGAGTACCACACATGTAATCACAGGCGCTATTTCTGGAGTTGGATCTGTTCGTCGTCTGTCTGCCGTGCGCTGGGGAGTAACGCTGCGTATTGTCTGGGCTTGGGTATTAACCATACCAGCATCAGGGTTGCTTGCTGCGGTCACATTTTCGCTTCTTAGTCTCTCGATTAAATTTTTTCACCAATTGTAGACTGCAGAATGCGTCTCTCCTGCAGTGATCTCCGCCGTATATACTACTGCTTCCTCAACCCTAACCTTTCGGTATGAGCGACCACCAACAGCACAATGGACCAGTACAGCGAACCATCCTCGGTCAGTCGTTCGTCATGCATGGGTCGCTTATGGCAGATGAGGATGTCGAGATCTACGGACAGTGCAAGGGAAAACTCGAAACAAGCAAAAAATTGACGATTCATGAGTCGGCAACGGTCAGCGCGGACGTCTGCGTAGCGTACGCGCACATCGCTGGTGAGCTTATCGGAACTATTCGCTCCACATCCACGCTTGAATTAACCGTAACCGGCAAAGTGTTCGGTGATATCACCACGAAGACGCTCATTACTGCAGCTGGCGCGATCCTCCAGGGCATGTGCGTTGTCGGGGAGCTGCGGGGTAGCGTACGACCATCGAGAGTAAAGAACAAACCAGTTGAGAAAGAGGGGCAGGGGGAGGGAGATGATCGCATCGCGATCGGGTTAGTCCGTACGGCGTCGGGGTGAGCACACATGAGAGGCAGAGGCTTCTGGAGAGGGTTTCGCTCGACGAAGCGTGGGAAGATATTCCGGGCGTAAGCCAGTGGAGCTTGACACAAGAATTCAAACATGTACAATAAAGACAAAAGGTACATTATGCTCAATACCCTCAACGCCGTATCCACTGCAGAGGCCCGCAAACACTTTTCTCGGCTGATGGATCTTGTGCGCTACTCAAACCGTCCAGTCGCCATCGGCAGACGGAACAAGGTGGAGGCCCTGCTCATCCGTTTTCCGGATGCCATGAATCCGCACCTCTCCGAGATGACCAACCTCAACCAGTACGGCGGCGCATTCCGTTTCCTTGAGGATGAACCAGACCTCTACACGAGAAGCGACCTCAGAGTTCCCTATGTTTGAACGAGGAAAGATCGTTCTCGTGCCATTCCCGTTCACTGACCTCTCGGCACAAAAAGTGCGTCCCGCGCTCATTGTTTCAGCGCTCGTTCCATCGAGCGCTGATATTATTGTCGCTTTTATCTCAACCGTGATAATCCATCGCACGCCCGCCGACGTCCTCATTGCGCGCGGAAACGGCTCGTTTCAAAAAACTGGCCTGAAGTTTGCCTCGATCATTCGATGCGATAAACTCGCAACGCTTGATAAACGCATTGTCTTGGGAGAACTCGGCGCTCTGGATTCATCGCTGCTTCACGCGGTCAATCGGGGTCTTCGCCGCGCGCTCGGACTTCGCACACACTGATCGAGGGAAAACCTTGATCACAATGTCCAAAAAAAATAAGGGCGGGTCGCGAGTGTTTTTCGTTGATATCTTCGCGTCCGCCCGCAAAGCGGCCAGCGTTCAGCCCCCAGTTCGATCAGATCTAGTCCAGGCCTGGGTCGCCGGGGTAGTATGAGGGATCGGGGTACCAGGGATCATAGCCAATGGGGCGTGCTGCTGTTGTCGTCGCACAGTGGCTGGAGCATAATGGGACGTCTATGAAATTTCGTGTTGTCATTGTGACATACAACAGTGCGCAGACCATTGAGCGCTGTTTGGAGTCGCTTGGGCTGGCACTTGCGGGGTTGGAGGCGACTGTCGTTATCGTTGATAACGCGTCAACGGATGGCACCATTGCAAAGGTCGATTCCTACAAGCTACAAGCTACAAGCTACAAGCTGACACTGGTGCGGAATGAACGCAACGAGGGGTTTGCACGGGCGGTGAATCAGGGGGTTGCGGAGTTGTCTCGCCATGGCGGGACAACTGTAAAGCGAGATCCCTCGACTCGGGATGACAATTCGGAAGCCCTTCGACTTGGCTCAGGGAATAATGTTATTTTGCTGTTGAATCCGGATACCGAGATTGAGGGAGACGTGATTGGCCGAACCATCGAATGGATGCAAGCGCATCCGAAGGTGGGGGTTGCCGGGCCGGTGATGCTCAATGCCGATGGAAGCGTGCAGCCATCGGTGCGTCGGTTTCCGACATTTTGGACCATTGTCGGGATGGCGCTCAAGTTGCATAAAGTGTTTCCTCATTGGCGAGTGTTTCGGAGATATTTTG
>CAZNTM010000006.1:0-2695 GCA_964576005.1 uncultured Gammaproteobacteria bacterium | reverse complement strand
CAAGGTTCGACCTTTTCATCGTCAAGGTCGAACCTTACCGGCGGCCAATTACCAATTACTAATTACCAATTACCCACTTCTGTTGACCAAGTGATGGGTGCGGCGTTTTTCATCAACGGGAAGTGTTGGAAGGAACTCGGCGGCATGGATGAGCGATTTTTCCTCTGGTTTGAGGAAGTGGATTTTTGCAAACGGGCGAAGAACGCCGGATGGGAGGTGATGCGGCTGCCGTTTCAGGCCATCCGACACCTTGGGGCAGTGAGCTTTCATAGCCGGGCCCGGCTAAAAAACCAAATACAGTTCTTCTTGAGCGCATGGCAGTATTTGAACAAGCACGCTCCGGTAGAGCCTTTTGGCATTGATCGGAGGTTGATCGCGATCACGGTGTCTCTGGCAACGATCGTCGAACTTTTTTCGTTCTGGGCGCATCAAAATCCCGTCGTTGGCATCGCAGGTTTTGTGGCCGTTCTTATAGCGGTCCTGGCGCTTAGCATGCGTCAGATGCTCTGGGGGGTTTCGTTTGTCCTTGCGGAGCTTGCCATGGGATCAAAAGGCTATCTTCTGTCGGCGTCGCTTTGGGGTACGGCGGTGTCATTGCGAATGGGTTTGTTTGCGGTGGTGTTTTCCTGTTGGCTCGCGCGCTGCATTTTGGAGCGTCGAAGTCAGATGGGAGCGTTTTTAAAAACGTTCCCGCTGCTTGGTTTTGGATATGCGCTGCTGTTTCTTTCTGTTCTTTGGGGGGGAGTGCGAGGATTGCTCGTTGGCCGGGACATTGGCGCGCTTTTTCTTGACGGGAACGCGTGGGCGTTTCTCCTTTTGCTGCCGGTATTTCTTGATGGAGTGAAGACGCGAAGCGATTTTGGGAAACTTATGAGCGTTTTTCTTGGCGCGGCAATGGTTTTCGGCCTCAAAACGCTCCTGCTGCTTTATATTTTTACGCATGATTTCGAGTTCCTCTTCATTCCAACGGTCTACCGGTGGGTTCGCGATACCGGGGTAGCGGAAGTGACCCAGCTTGGAGCAAATCTCTGGAGGGTCTTTGCCCAAAGTCATCTTTTCTCGGTTTTAGCGCTTTTCCTTTGGCTTGCCGTGCGCGCAAGCGGTCATCGGGGCTTTATTTCTTTTTTCGGCGCGGCAGTCGCGGTTTCTGTTTTACTTATTTCTCTTTCGAGGAGTTTCTGGTTTGGGATTGTCGCGGCCATGATTATTTCGATCGTAATTTTTTCTCGTTCGGGGGTTGTGCGCGCACTGTCGTGGAGGAATGTTTTTGATTTTGCCGCAGTCGTGATTGTTGGAGTGTTGTTGCTGTTTGCCGTTGTACGATTTCCTTATCCAAAATCTCCAACGACGTTTTCCGTTCAAATTTTCTCTCAACGACTTGCTTCCTTAGGTACGGAACCGGCAGCGCGCAGCCGCTGGCAACTGCTGCCGCCGCTTCTTCGGGAAATCCGGCGTGCTCCGTTTCTTGGATCAGGGTTTGGAACGATGGTGGAGTATGCGAGCCTTGATCCGCGGGCGCTTTCCAGCAGCGGGCCGCGCTACCGGACCTACGCGTTTGAGTGGGGATATCTTGACCTTTGGCTTAAAATGGGTTTTGGAGGGTTGCTTGCATTCGCATTCGTCCTTCTTGGGTTTATTCAGAATTTTAAACGCATTGTCGCCTCATCGTTCTCCCGTCAATGGTCGTTTGTTTCATTCGGAATTTTTTTGGCCATCATGACAACCTTCTTTACCCATGTTTTTAGCCCGTATCTTAATCATCCGCTTGGCCTTGGCATGCTGCTTTTTGCGACAAGCTTTATTTTTATGCTAAAATATGAGCACAGTGGATAACTTTTGCGCGGTTTCATGCATTGTCCGCGGCATGGTGCAGGGGGTATTTTTTCGCAGATGGACGTGGCAGCGCGCAAGAGCCTTGGGTCTTGGGGGATGGGTTCTGAATCGCACCGATGGGGGAGTTGAGGTTTTTATCCAAGGGCAGCAGGAGAAGGTAGGGCAGTTCCTCGCAGAACTGAAGCGCGGCCCTCGCGGGGCAAGGGTTGAGACGATTGAGTCTGATTGGAGCGTTCCCATTCATCAGGATATCCGGGAGTTTGAAATTCGCTGTCAAGGTTCGTATGAGAAAAACAATGACAAAGAGAGGGGGTGACAGTCCATGACAATCTACGACTTGTTTGTGAGTTCATTCGAGCAGATCTGGTTGGGGTTTACGGGTTTCCTCCCTCGTTTGTTGGGCGCGGTGTTGGTGCTCGTTATCGGGTGGGCGCTTGCGATCGGTATCGGTCAGTTGGTGACGGAGATTCTCAAGAGTCTTAAGGTGGATTCGGCAGTGGAGAAACTGAAGATCACGAAAGCGTTTGACCGCGCGGGCGTGAAGTTGCACACGAGCGCGTTTTTCGGTTGGCTCGTCCGCTGGTTCTTCATTATCGTATTTCTCGTGACCGCAACTGAAATTCTCGGGTGGACCGAAATCACGGAGTTCCTTCGGACGATCTTGTTCTATATCCCGAACGTCATCATTGCGATGGTCATTCTCCTTGTCGGAGTGATCGTCGGCAATGTGGTCGGTCGGGTCGTGCAGCACTCTGCCGAAGCGGCAGACATGAGTGCCGCTTCTCTTGTTGGCGGTCTCGCCCGCTGGGCGCTCGTCGTCTTCGCCTTCATGGCGGCCCTCGTGCAGCTCAATATCGCCCAA
>CAZNTM010000005.1:3542-21154 GCA_964576005.1 uncultured Gammaproteobacteria bacterium | reverse complement strand
AAGGCCTCCTTCGCCTCGAAGGGAAGGAGTATGTCGTCAAAGACGGCGATGTCGTGCACTTCCGGTTTGCGGTCTAAGATGAGATTCGTTCACACACAACAATTTCTCGCCACACACGCTGATCAGGACGGCCGTAGAGATAGGTACGGCGAGCGGGTAACTGGTAACTAGTAATTAGTAATTTGAAACCGATGTTCATGAAGATGGCGAGGTCATCAACGGCAAAAAGGGTCTGGTTGCCGACGCGCCAGGCGGGTAGTGCAATCACTGCGCGGCTGCCAGGTTTTAATACCTGCGCAAAGACGCGAAACGCGTCTCGGTAGAGCGGGAGGAGTTTTGCGCGAATCTCCTCGACGCGCGCGGGAGTGGGATTGCCGCGAATCAGCGGCCCAAGATCCAGCTCGGTCGCGATAGCGTCAACGCTGTAATCGCGGAGATGCTTCGCTAAATTACGGATGTCAGCACAGAACAGGACGGGATTGCTTCGTCGCTCGACTCCTCGCAATGACGAACCTGAAAGCCACTCGAGATTCACTCGCGTACCACCAATCGCGTGCGGATCAATATCACTGCCGATGACCGTATGCCCAAGCAACAGCGCTTCTTGAAGAATGGTGCCAATGCCGCAGAACGGGTCGAGCAGTGTCCCGCATGGTTTTGGCAAGGCGAGATTCACCATGATGCGCGCAAGTTGGATTGGGAGCATCCCGCGCTTCGGATCCCGACGTGGGCGGCCATAATCTCGATGTGATTGCCCTTCAAAATCCTGCACGGCCAACGTAGAACCGATCAACACGTCCTTCTGCATTCCCACGATCAGCAGTTCCCGACCGCGGTGAGGATCAAGGAGGCGGTTTTTAAAAACAACCACGGAAGAGAGTGTTTTCTCGCGCGATGTCACGACGCGAACCTGTTGACCCTGTTCGCGCGCATGCGCTTTGTACGAGAGCAATGCGGCGTATGCCTGACGACGGAGCAAGGCGACGTCGCGCTCATGGCTACCGTGCACACTCACCCCAATCTCAATCCGTCCCAGACCCACGCTCTCGCGCCATCGTTCCAGTAGTCTACCAAGCGTTTGAGGCATCTCCTTGGCTGCGATCTTCGTCTGAACCACTGCGATCTTGAGCGCGCCCCCGAGTCGTTGAAAATGCTCTTGGGCGTCCCATGCGCTTTCCTTCTCAAGCGTCAATAGCGCGACGTCATCACTCACCCGCAGTGCATCGAAACCAAAGACCGCTCTGACTTCAGCCAAAGAAAGCGCGGGATTCCTTCCGAGGATAACGAGAAACTCCATACGGACAAGATCCTTGCGTAAATCAGCCCAAACTGGTAGGCTATGGCAACGTTATGATGCAACGATACCTCCTCACCGCAATTCTTTCCGACCACATGGGCGCCGAGGAAACGACGCGCTGGAAGACGGAACTCTCTTCTCGTGTTGACGAATTCGGAGGAGTCCCCATACGCACCGTTGTGCTCGGACGGCGCGGTTTAAGTTACCGCCTCAAGCGTCGCGATGCCGGCTACGAACACGCTGGCACGCCGATTGTAGTGGAGTTTGAACTCCCACGCAATAACGTCGCTTCACTGAAACAGTGGTTGCGTCGGGAACCAAACGTCTTACGCAGCATGCTCACGAGATCGGAAATCTTTCACACCGCGCCCGTTCCTGCCGGAGCTCCACTCGTTTCTCAACCAATACCTCCTGCCGCAACAACGACTGATAGCGTCGAACCAGCAAGAGAGTCAAGAGAACAACGAGTACGCGAGACCCTCTCACCGACCGAGCTTGATCAACGGCTCGATGAAATTCTGGAAGTGAAGGAACTATAAAAATTACAAATGTACAAATCCGTACCAATATACAAATACGAACGATCCCGATTTGTATATTTGTAGAAATTAGTAAATTTGTATTTTAAGGTACTATGACCCTAAACAAGGCACTCCTCATCGGCAACCTCACCCGCGACCCGGAGACACGAACCACCGCGCAAGGGCAGACGGTCACCACCTTTGGGCTCGCAACGAGCCGACAGTGGACCGACCCCAGCGGTGTTCGCAAGGAGAAGACGGAATTCCACAACATCGTCGCGTGGGCAAAGCTGGCGGAAATTTGTCAGCAGTTTCTTCTTAAAGGACGGAAGGTTTTTATTGAAGGGAGACTTCAAACGCGCGAGTGGACAGGAGACGACGGCGCAAAACGATCGCGCACCGAGATCGTCGCAGAGAACATGATTATGCTCGATCGCTCCCCGGCGTCCCAGAGCGCTGCCATTGCGTCCGCCGTCCCGTCAGAGCCTCCAGCAGAACCACCCAGTGAAGAAGTGAAGGTGGAAGATGTCCCCTTCTAAAATCTTATGATGAACTTCCGTCGTCCGTCCGGGCCGCGACCCCCGCGGAAAACTGCGGCTCCCGAGCTCCCGAAAATCTGCGCCTTCTGCGTTGGCAATCACAAGACGATTGACGAACGGGACGCGGAAACGCTCGGCCGCTTCCTGTCCTCGCACGGCAAGATCATGCCGCGGCGACGCTCCGGGGTCTGCGCCTTCCACCAACGCAAACTTGCAAAAGCGATCAAACGGGCGCGGGTTATGAGTTTGCTACCGTACGTGATGTGAAGAAATTAGTAACTAGAAATTAGTAACTAATGATTTACGATCGAGGGGATCGAAACGTAAATTACTAGTTTCTAATTACAAGTTTCCCGTTCCGCTATGTCCATCCTTCCGTCGCTTAACTCCATCAAAGTGGGCCTTGCCATCCTTCGGGATGGCGAGCCCTATGAAGTGCTTGAAGCGAACTTCGTCCGGATGCAGCAGCGAAAGCCGGTGATGCAGACGAAGCTCCGACACCTCGGGACGCAGAAAATCCTCGAGTACAGTTTCAAACCCGGAGAAACCGTTGAGACTGCCGATGTAGAGAAACGGAAAACCAACCTCCTCTACGCCGATAAGACCGGGCTGCACGTTATGGATCAGAGCACGTTTGAAGAATTCACTCTTTCCAAGGAACAGCTTGGATTTCGCGCGCAACTGCTCACCGAGGGAACAGAGCTCACGCTGCTCATGCTCGATGGCAGCGTGCTCTCCATCGAACTCCCAAAGAAAGTGGAACTCAAAGTAAAAAGCGCACCTCCCGGGGTACGCGGGGACAGCGCGCAAGGGAGCATTACGAAAACGGTAGAAACTGAAACCGGCTACACCCTCAACGTCCCCCTGTTCGTTCGCGAGGGAGACAGCGTTCGCATCAACACCGACACGGGCGAGTACGTCGAGCGGGCGTGATATTTCGAACGGTCATGAAGGCTCCGCGCGCGCGATCTTCAGCGTTGCTTCACGGATCTCTACGGCAAGCTCGGGGTGCTCTTTGAGGAACACTCGCGCCGGCTCGCGACCAACGCCGAGCTTTGTCTTATCGAAAGAGTAGGAATTTCCAGATTTCGTCACGACCCCTTTTGCCGTTGCCGTATCGAGGAGATCCCCGGAAATCGAAATGCCTTCGTTATAGAGGATATCAAGCTCCGTCGCGCGAAACGGCGGGGCAATTTTATTTTTCACCACTTTCACTTTGATCCGGTTACCGATGATCTGCTCTCCGACCTTCAGCTGCGCGCTCCGCCGCGCCTCCAGCCGCACCGAGGAGTAGAATTTGAGCGCCGTCCCGCCGGTCGTCGTCTCGGGATTGCCGAAAAACACCCCGATCTTGTGACGGATCTGATTGATGAAAATGACCACGCTCTTTGATTTCGCAATGATCGCGGTGAGCTTCCGGAGCGCTTGACTCATGAGCCGCGCCTGCAACCCCATGTGCTGCTCCCCCATCTCCCCTTCAATTTCCGCCCGCGGGGTGAGCGCGGCCACCGAGTCCACAACAATGACATCCATGGCATTTGACCGCACCAAGGTCTCAACAATATCGAGCGCCTGCTCCCCGCTCTCGGGCTGGGAAATAAGCAAATCATCCACGACCACCCCGATCTTCCTTGCGTATTCGGGATCAAGCGCATGCTCGGCATCCACGTACGCGGCCACTCCCCCGAGGGATTGGGCGCGCGCAGCAATGGTAAGGGAAAGCGTGCTCTTCCCGCTTGCCTCTGGTCCAAAAATCTCAATGATGCGCCCGCGCGGCACTCCCCCGGCTCCCAACGCGATATCCAAAGAAAGACAGCCGGTCGGGATCACCGCGACTTCCATCCGTTTTGCGGCGCCGAGTTTCATGATCGAGCCCTCCCCGAACCGATCCTGAATCTGCGCGATCGCCGCTTCGACCGCCTTCTGCTTCGCGGAAGATTCAGGCATAAGAGAAGCGCTAACGGGCAACAATGCGATACTGAACCTCGCGCGCACGGCTGTGCAAACGTTTTGCCCGCGCGACAACGATGTTCTCTCCCGGGACAAACTCAATGGCAACGCGGGCGACCCCCGCTTCATCCGTCCGCAGCGTCTTCCCATTCACCCACACCGTCGTCCCGGGCAACGTCTTCACCTCAACCTCAAGCGGACCAGCGGAAGCTTGGGAAACCGCAAGCGCTGGAATCGAAAGCGGCGGCGGGAGGAATGTCTTGGCCACCACACTGCCAATGTAGAGCGTCGCGGCGGCAAAAAGTGCAACAACCGCAATCCGGATCGTAGAACGCCGGGCAAGCGCCCCGACCTCTTCCCGATGCCGATCCGCAATACTGCACGACCGTTGTTTGTACTCCCACTCTGCAATCGCCCGTCCCCCGATGGTCTCCCATCCCAGACCGAGCGCTTCGGCGTATGACCGCAGCCACGGTTTCGTAAAGGCCGTTGGCACGGTACAGTACTCACTTCGCTCAAAGGCGGTCAAAAACCGCAACGGGATGCGCAATTGACGCGAAAACTCCAGCGCATCGCGTCCAAGCGCAAGGCGCTGTTCCCGCAGCACTTCTCCACAGCGCCCAATCGGGCGCTCACAGAACACGGAATTCATGGAGGATCCCCTTCGTCGTCGTTATCCACTGTTGGAGTATCAGACTCTTGCTCCAGCATATCATTCCCGGCTCTCTCCATCAAGACCTCCCGGGGTTTTGCGCCCTCTCCCGGACCGACCACCCCGCGCTCTTCCATGATGTCAAGCATCCGCGCAGCCCGGGCATACCCCACTTTCAACCTTCGCTGCAACAACGATGCGCTCGCGCGTCCGGCTTGCCGGATAACCGCAATGGCTTCCTCAAGCAACGGCTCATCCTCGTCAGGGACACTGGCAAACACGCTGGTCTCTGCCCCGCTCTGCCCCCCATCCGGGGATACGACCTCCTCGTACTCTGGTTCTCCAAGTTCTCTTAAGGCCCGGACGATCCGCCCGGTCTCTGCCTCGCTCACGTACGCTCCTTGCAGGCGCTTGGGTTTCGAGAGTTCAGCGCAGATCAACAGGCAATCACCCCGCCCAAGGAGCTTCTCCGCTCCTGCGACATCCAAGATCGTTCGGGAATCCACGCTTGAGGCAACGGCAAACGCGAGCCGCGTCGTAATGTTTGCCTTAATGAGTCCGGTGAGCACGTCCACGCTCGGCCGCTGGGTTGCGACGATCAAATGGATGCCGACGGCGCGCGCCATCTGCGCGATTCGGATAATGGACGCTTCAACGTCAGAGGCTGCCGCAACCATGAGGTCGGCAAGCTCATCAATGACGACGACAAGGTACGGGAGCTCATCGGTCGCGTGCTCGTTGTACGAGGCGATGTCCCGACGCCCGGAAGCTGCGAGCACTTGAAACCTCCGGTCCATCTCGCGCAAGATCCATTTTAACGCCGCGATGGTTTTCTTCACCTCGGTGACGACCGGGGCGATGAGGTGCGGGATGCCGTTATAGGCCGGCAGTTCCACCCGTTTCGGATCAATGAGTAACAATTTCAACTCATGCGGCTGCTTTTGGGAAAGCAACGCGGTAAGCACACTGTTAATGGCAACGGTTTTCCCGGAACCGGTGGCGCCCGCAATGAGTAAATGCGGCATCTGGTCCAGCCGGGCAATGTATGGGGCGCCCGCGACGTCTTTTCCAAGAGCGAGTACGAGGCTGCCGGAATTCTTCCGGATCCCTTCTCTAAAGGCCGGGGATAACAGCAACTCGCGAAGACCGACAAGCGCTTTTGTCTGATTTGGCACCTCAATGCCAACAAGGGCGCGGCCCGGGATCGGCGCTTCGATCCGAATGGGGTGAGCGGCAAGAGCAAGCGCGAGATCGTTCTGGAGCGCCATGATCTGGGAGACCTTCACCCCGGTTGCAGGTTTGAGCGTATACTGCGTCACCGTGGGACCCACAGAGACGTCGGCCATCTCCACTCCAATGCCAAAATTCTCAAACGTGTTTGCGATGGAACGCTGGACCGCGGCAATGTCTCCCGCCCTTGCTTCCACTTTGACGCTATCGAGAAGATCGGGAGGAAACGTCGGGGATGGGGTATGGAGGCGTTTCTTCCGTGGCAGGATGGCGCCATGAGGCGCCGACACACTGAAATGCTCTGCCGGGAGTGTGTGTTCGGAAAACGAGCGCGACGCGTCAGAAGTTTCCTCCTCGGGGTTGCCAAGGAGTTGTTCTCCCTTCCGTCCTCCGACGTTGAGCAATCGCGAGAAGAAAACAAGCATCCCTTTGAACTCTCCATAGGAAAACTTCATTGCCCACCAGAGCCGCTCGAGCACAAGAACGAATATCGGGATGCGAATGAGTAAAGACCCGCCAATGAAACTGATCGCAAACGCGACAACCCAGGACACCGGCCGGCCAAACGCATCAAGAATTTTTCCCAGAAGCGCAAGGCTGAAACTCCCGGCGCGCTCCGGAGAAGCGCCCAACCCCACGAGCAACAGGAGACCGAAAAGGAGGATGACGAACCCGACAACCCTCCCAAGCGAGGGCCGACGCCTCGGAAACCATGCCTGCAAAGCAAAGAGGAGAAAAAAAAGCGGCACGAGCCACTGGAAAACGCCCAAGGAGGCAAGGAGCGTTGTCGCGAGTTGGGAGCCAACCGTTCCGGCAAATCCAAAAAGAGAGAGCAGAAGCGATACGGCCGTTGCCGCGGAAAGGATTCCAACAATCTCACGCTGAAGCGATACCTCGCCATTCGTTCGCGCATCGCGGTATCGGGGCATACGGGACCACTCTAGCAAAAAATACGACAAAACAAAAGCCCGCTTCGCCGGAGCTTCAGCGAGGCGAGACGCGTCTAAGACGATCACCAATGAACCACCGTCACGTTGCTTTGGCAGTCGTTGAGGCAACCTCTAAGCCAGCCGGGGATCCAACAACAGGAGGGGCCCACTGCCGACCGGGAAAACCCGTGCCAACCGGAATGAGACGACCAATAATGACGTTCTCTTTTAATCCTTCAAGGGGATCCACCTTGCCGGTCACCGCCGCGTTAATGAGCACCCGCGCGGTCTCTTGGAAACTCGCGGCAGAGAGGAAGCTCCGGGTCGTGAGACTCACTTTCGTAATGCCGAGCAACAGCTCCTCGACGACCGCCGGCTTCTTGCCGGCCAACTCGATCCGTCGGCACTCGTCCTCGTACTCGGCGCGCTCGACGATCTCTCCCGAGAGCAACGCGGTGTCTTTTGGATCCTTCACAAAAAAGCGGGAGAACATCTGTCGAACAATCACCTCAACGTGCTTCTGGTTGAGCTTCTGACCTTGGGAGGTGTAGATGACGAGGATTTCGTTGATGAGGTAGCGCTCCACCGCCTCCCGGCCACGGAGCTCATAGAGTTCATGAAGATCAATCGAGCCTTCGGTGAGGACCTGCCCTTTGGTCACCGAGGCGCCTTCCGCCACCCAGATCTGATACCCGTGGGGAATCTGGAGTTCCTGCTCGGCCGCAACGTGGCCGCTGACGACGATCTCGTGCGGGGAGATTTCTGTTACTTTCCCTGCCCGTTTCGCCGTAATCGTGCTCCCGTCCGTTGCAGCGAAAAGCACGGTAGACTCTGCAACCTCGTCTGCGACCTCAAGCCCTCTACCCGCAGTATCCTTCTTCTTCGTCTTCTTCCTGGAGGATTTCGCTGTTTCAGAAGGCTGCGCCTCTCCACTGCCCGGGGAGGAAGGGAGTTCGTAGACGTCGCGGAACTCTGCAACACCGCGAATGACCACGGTGCGGACCGTTCCCCCAAGCGGCGCCTCTTCTTCTTTGATGGAAACTGTTCCCGCGATCGGAGCGAGGAACGCCCGCTTTTTTGGCGTGCGCACCTCAAAGAGCTCTTCAACGCGCGGCAAGCCTTGGGTGATGTCAAGCCCGACCACCCCACCGGTGTGGAAGGTGCGCATGGTCAGCTGCGTTCCGGGCTCGCCAATGGACTGCGCCGCAACAATTCCGACCGCAGTCCCAAGCTCCACGAGCGAATTATACCCGAGATCGTAGCCGTAGCAGAGCTGACACACGCCTTTTCGCATCTTGCATCCGAGCACCGAACGAATCCGCACCTCCTCGACTCCCGCATCGGCGATCGCGCGCGCCGTGAGCGGATTGACGAGCGCTCCCGCGGTTGCGATCTCCTTGCCAGTCTTTGCGTCATGGATGGTTTCGGCAAGCACCCGCCCTTTCATCCCTTCGGAAAAATCTTTCCCAATGGCTTCATACTCTTTCCGGCGCAGAACCAACCCGCTCGTGTCGGTGCAATCATGGGCGAGGACCACGACGTCTTGGGCAACGTCCACGAGCCGGCGCGTGAGGTACCCGGCGTTTGCCGTACGAAGCGCGGTATCGGAAAGCCCCTTGCGCGCCCCGTGAGTGGAAATGAAGTACTCGAGCACGTCAAACCCTTCCTGAAAACTCGCTTTGACCGGCAGCTCAATGATCTCGCCTGCCGGGTTGGTCACCAACCCCTTCATCCCGATGATTTGCGTTAGCTGCGCCCAACTCCCCCGCGCGCCGGATTCGATCATGGAGAACACCGACCCGTGCGGATCCAAGACCTCGCGCACATGCTTCACAATGCGGTTCTTCGCGTCGGTCCAAATCTGCACGACCTTGCTCTTGCGTTCCTTCGCGGTGAGCAACCCTTCCTCGTACTGCTCGTGCGTCTCGTTGACCGCCGCTTGCGCTTCGGAGATGACCGCGTGCTTGTTCGGCAGTGAAGGCAAATCCCCGATCCCCCATGACCAGCCAGACACCGTAAGGTACTCCAAGGCCATTGCCTTGATATCATCAAGGAGCACCGCGCACGCCTGCGGCCCCTCCTGTTCAAGCGTCTGCCGGACAATGTCATCAAGTCCGCGTTTGTCAAGGAGCTTGTTCACAAACGGCATCGCTTTTGGAAAGAGGCCATTGAGCAGAACGCGGCCGACCGTTGTCTCTAAACGCACGCGCTCTTTTAGGGAGCGCTTCTTCGACTTGGCTGCGACCCCCGATTCGAATTTTGGAGAAACGCCAAGGACGATCGGTTCATGGAGCGTCACCAGCCCAAGCTGATAGGCGGTGAATGCTTCGCTTGAGGTCGGGAAGTGCTTCGGGGTCGGGTGATCGGGATTCGGCAGTTCCGAGGTCATGTAGTAGCACCCCCAGACGATGTCTTTTGTCGGAGCGGCGATCGGATCACCGGTTGCGGGTTTGAGTAAATTCTTCGTTGAGAGCATGAGCTCCCGCGCCTCCCGCTTCGCCTCTTCCGTTAAAGGCAAGTGGACCGCCATCTGGTCGCCGTCAAAGTCCGCGTTAAAGGCCGGACAGACCAGCGGGTGAATCTGGATCGCCTTGCCCTCGATGAGCACCGGCTGGAAGGCTTGAATGGAAAGCCGGTGGAGCGTCGGAGCGCGATTTAAAAGCACGGAGGAATCGCGGACAATCCCTTCAAGGATATCCCAAACCTCTGACCGACCCGATTCGATGAAGCGCGCTGCAGAACGGACGTTATGGACCAATCCGCGACTGATGAGCTGACCCATGATAAAGGGCTTGTAGAGCTCCAGGGCCATCCGCTTGGGAATCCCGCACTGATGGAGCTTGAGCTGGGGTCCCACGACAATGACGGACCGCCCGGAGTAGTCGGTGCGCTTGCCAAGGAGATTCTGACGGAACCGCCCCTGTTTTCCTTTCAGGATATCCGCAAGCGACTTGAGCGTTCGCTTCTGACCCGTGGAGGCCATGACGGTTTTCCCGGCTCTTGCACTGTTATCAATAAGCGCGTCCACGGCCTCCTGAAGCATCCGTTTCTCATTGCGACAGATCACCTCGGGAGCGTTCAGCTCCACGAGTTGCTTTAAGCGATTGTTCCGGTTGATCACGCGCCGGTAAAGGTCGTTGAGGTCGCTCGTTGCAAACCGTCCGCCATCCAACGGAACCATGGGACGTAAGTCAGGAGGGATGACCGGAAGGACCTCAAGGATCATCCACTCTGGCCGGAGGTGGTTTACGGCAAAGCTCTGCAGTAGCTTCATCCGGCGCATGAGCCGGTCGCGCTTCGGCCCGGTGACGATGTTGAAATCTTTTGTCAGTTTTGCGATTTCCGCGGTGATGTCAAGTCTCGCAAGGAGCCTCCGGATCGCTTCAGCTCCGGTGGCTGCTTCAAAAATGTGACCGTAGCGAAGTGAGTAGTCCTGATAGATCACCTCGGAGATAATCTCAAGCGGCTTGAGGCTCTCAAGCTCACGCACTGCGGTTGCAAACGCAGCTTCGAGTTCGGCAAGACGCTCGCCTTTTAATTTCTCGATCCTCGAACGTTCCGCAAGGGCATCCGCTGCAGTGGCGCTCACTGCGCGCTGGGCTTCCTCCTGAATGCTCTTGCTTTTTGTTTTGTACTCCCGTTCAATTTCCTCCCGCGTTGCCTTACGCGCGGCATCATCCACCTCGGTGACGACGAAACTCGCAAAGTACACCACCTTCTCCACGGACTGCACCGAAAGATCAAGGAGCGTTGCCACTTTTGAGGGCAGCCCGCGCAAAAACCAGATGTGCGCGACTGCTGCGGCAAGTTCAATATGGCCCATGCGCTCGCGCCGGACGAGCGTCCGGGTCACCTCCACTCCGCACTTATCGCAGACAATCCCTTTATAGCGGATCTTCTTATACTTTCCGCAGTAGCACTCCCAATCTTTCGAGGGTCCGAAAATCCGCTCGCAGAACAACCCATCGCGTTCTGGTTTTTGTGTCCGGTAGTTAATGGTCTCCGGTCTGGTCACTTCCCCGTGACTCCACGAACGGATCACATCAGGGGAAGCCAGCCGCAACCGGATCGCGTTAAAATCGGTGGTCTTGATGGAAGCGTACATAACCGTCAATGTCAAATGTCAAAATCCAAATGTCAAATACACGGATTGGTCATTGGGATTTCGGACATTGATTTGTCATTTGAGCTTTGGCATTAGGATTTCTCACTAACCCAACACCGTATCACTAAATCCAATTGACATTGCCTGACGCTCGACGTCGCGCTGCTGCTCCTCGGTCGCTTCTTTCACGCGGCTCCCGTTCGAGAGCAGCTCAACGTCAAGGCAGAGCCCTTTGAGCTCCCGCACGAGCACGTGAAAGCTCTCTGGCACATTCTGCTTGCGAATTGCCTCGCCTTTGATAATCGCTTCATACGCACGCGAGCGCCCGGGAACATCGTCGGACTTGATCGTGAGGATTTCCTGAAGCGTGTGCGCAGCGCCATACCCTTCAAGCGCCCACACCTCCATTTCTCCAAACCGCTGCCCGCCAAACTGCGCCTTGCCGCCCAAGGGCTGCTGGGTGATGAGGGAGTAGGGCCCAATGGATCGCTGGTGAATCTTATCCTCGACAAGGTGATTGAGTTTAAGCATGTAGATGTAGCCGACGGTCACCCGCTGGTCAAAGACCACTCCCCTCCGGCCGTCCCAGAGGGTCACCTTTCCATCTTCCGGAAAACCGGCTGCTTTAAGCTGCTGGCGCGTAACCTCATCGGGAATACCATCAAGCACCGGAGAGGCAACGCGCATGCCCAACGCGTGCGCGGCCATTCCCAAATGCGTTTCCAAAATCTGCCCGAGGTTCATACGGCTGACAACCCCCAGCGGCGAAAGGATGATATCCACCGGGGTTCCATCCTCAAGAAAGGGCATATCCTCGATTGCCACAACCCGGGAGATCACCCCTTTGTTTCCGTGCCGGCCTGCCATCTTATCGCCCACCTGAACCTTCCGGAGGCTTGCCACGGTCACCTGAATCGTCTTCGTGACTCCACTGGGGAGCTTATCGCCCTGTTCCCGCGAGAACACTTTGACATCGATGACCTTCCCATGCTCCCCGTGCTCAAGGTAGAGCGAACTGTCGCGCACGTCTTTTGCCTTCTCTCCAAAAATGACGCGCAACAATCGCTCCTCTGCGGAAAGCTCGGTCTCGCCTTTCGGGGTAATCTTGCCCACGAGGATGTCTCCGCTGGAAACTTCGGCGCCAATACGCACGATCCCTTCGCTGTCGAGGTCTTTCAGCTTCTCTTCACCGACATTCGGGATGTCGGCCGTGACGACCTCGGGCCCGAGCTTTGTGTCACGAACGTCAATGGAGTAGTCCTCGATGTGAATGGAAGTGTAACGGTCATCGTGGACGAGCCGCTCCGAGATGATCACCGCGTCTTCGTAGTTATACCCTTCCCACGGGAGAAACGCGACGAGGACATTCTGTCCCAAGGCCAATTCGCCGTGATCAATGGCGCTGCCGTCCACCAACCCCTCGCCTTCCTTCACGCGCTGCCCCACGTCAACAACAACCTTCTGGTTGAGACACGTCGAAGCGTTGCTTCGCAAGAACTTATGCACCGGAAAGACGGTCTGTTTGCCTTTTTCATCAGCAAACGTCACCTGTCGCGCATCCACGGCCTCGATGACCCCGTCTGCAGGGGCGGCAACCATGTGTCCGGAATCCGCGGCGGCGCGCGCTTCCACCCCGGTGCCGACAAACGGAGATTCGGGTCGGATGAGCGAAACCGCCTGACGCTGCATGTTCGTGCCCATGAGCGCGCGAATCGCGTCATCGTGTTCAAGAAACGGAATGAGCGCGGTGGCGACCGAAACGATCTGCTTTGGCGAGACGTCCATGTACTCGATCGTCTCCACCGTATCCACCGCCGGCTTGCCGTAGCGGCGAATCTCGGCGTTCTTTTCCACAAACGTCCCGTCAGGATTGATCGGGGTTGTCGCTGACGTTGTCACTGCCCGCTCTTCCTTAAACGCATCAAGCCATTCAACCGTATCGGTCACCCGCGGAACGCCGGTTTCGGGATCGTGCTTCACTTTTCGATAGGGAGTCCGGATAAATCCGTACTCATTCACCCGCGCGTAACTCGCAAGATGCCCGACCAAGCCGATGTTTGGTCCTTCCGGAGTCTGAATCGGGCAGATCCGTCCATAGTGCGTTGGGTGCACATCGCGGACATCAAATCCGGCCCGCTCGCGGGAAAGCCCGCCCGGCCCCATGGCGGAGAGCCTGCGCTTATGCTCGAGCTCTGCCAGCGGGTTGGTCTGATCCATGAATTGAGAGAGCTGTGAACTCATGAAGAACTCTTTGACCGCCGAGATGACCGGACGCGCGTTAATGAGTCGCGTCGGGGTGATCGCCGCCAGATCCATCGTGCTCATCCGGTCCTTCACGATGCGCTCCATGCGCGCAAGTCCCACGCGAAACTTGTTCTGGACGAGCTCGCCCACCGCCCGCACGCGGCGGTTGCCGAGGTGGTCAATGTCATCCGCCTCCCGCTGCGTGACGTTTAAGTCCACGACCTCCTTGAGGATTTCAACGAGATCTTCCTTGCGGAGAATCCGCGTCTCTTTCGTGATCGGGATGGAAAACGAGAAGCGCTGGTTTAACTTATACCTTCCAACGCGGCCGAAGTCATACCGGTCGAAACGGAAGAACATCGCATGAATGAGGCTGCGCGCGTTATCCGCCGTGGCAAGATCCCCGGGCCGCAGGCGTTTATACACTTCAATGAGACCGCTCGCTTCATCCCGGGCAGCGTCCTTGTCAAGCGTCCGGCGCAAAAACTCCTCAATCTGCTCCTGCTTGCCGTGAAGCGCCTCGCGCTCCGGGAGGTCCCGAAACAACCCGAGAATCTCCTCATCGCTGCCATAGCCAAACGCCCGCAGAAGGGAGGTGACGACCACCTTCCGTTTCCGGTCAATCCGCACCCACATGACCCCATTCTGGTCGGTCTCAATCTCCAGCCAGCTCCCGCGGTTCGGGATGATCTTTGCTCCGTAGAGTTTCTTCGCGCGGTACGCTTCGGAGGTGAAAAAAACCCCGGCAGAGCGGACGAGCTGGCTCACGACGACCCGTTCGATCCCGTTGACGATAAACGTCCCGCGCTCCGTCATGAGCGGAAGCTCGCCAAGGTAGATCTCCTGCTCGCGCGTTTCCCCGGTTTTCCGGTTCATGAGTCTCCCGGTAACTCGCAAGCTTGCCTCATACGTGAGGTTCCGGGACTTGCTCGTACGCTCATCAAACTTCGGCTCATCGAGCGTATACCGGCCGAACCAGAGCTCAAGCTCGCGGCCGGAAAAATCTTTCATCGCAGAGATCTCATCGAAGAGCTCGCGCAAGCCCTCGCGTAAAAACCACTCATACGAAGACTTCTGCACTTCAAGGAGATCCGGAAGCTCAATGACATCCCGCAGTGGCGTGAAGTAGGTACGGGTATTCATAAAACGCGAAAAAGCCCGGTTATCCACAGGATACCGAGTTCTATCCCCAAACTAGGTAACGGACGTGCCCATGAAAAAAATATGACGTCCGAGCTTAGGCAGTCTTAAAAAAGTAGCGCTAGTATACCAATTTTAAAAAACCTGTCAAGGGCTGATCCCCTGCTGGCCATATCGTTCGATACGGCCCGTGGTGAACGAAGAAGCAGTACGGATATTAGACGAAGCGTAAACCGCTAACCGGTCTCCGACGCGAAGCGTTCGCGCAAGAGCGACAAGGCTCCCGTCAGCGGCGATGTCCATAAAACGCACATCAGGCGCCACCACCACTTTCCGTACCCTCGGCTCATCAGAGAAAAGCTCAAAGCTCACCGGATCAGCCGCAAGGAAAAAAAATCCATCCCCAATGCCTGAAACCACGCCGGTGATCCGCGTCGTTGCTTTCACCCCCGAGGCGACTGCCCCGGAAGCTTTGAGCCCGTTCCAGCGCGCTTCAATCTCTACGAGCGCATCTCGCGCTGCGGCAAATGTTTCATCACGACCCACCGCATAGCCCATAATAAAATACGCCCATGCAAGCACAATGAGCACGACGCTGACAAAGACAAAGCCCACGAACGCGCGATGTCGTGGGAGTTTTTTCTTCGCTGACAACGCTTTCCGCTTCCGTTCCATTTTCCCGTTTCTCATTTTCTCTTTTCTCGTTTCTTCACTCATCTCACTTCCACCACTCCCTTGATACCCGGATGAATGCTGCAACGGTACTCATAGCGACCACGCTTGGTGAACTGATGGCTCCATACCGCGGCTTCAGAGAGCGCGCCAGAGTTAAACCCGCTGCCAACAACAGAATGCGGCCGGAGATCATAGTTCGTCCATGTCACCAGCGCCCCTTGCTTCACACTGATCAGTGCGGGAGCAAACGCGTTTCCCTTGATCTGTACTTGCTCGGTCTCGGTGATCGTCGGCGTCTTTTGAGGTTGCCGCCCAACAGAGGCTGGAGAGGTCGGGGTGAGCGCTGGCAGTGTTCCCAAACCGGCTCCCGGAGATTGCGCACGCTTACCAGAAACAAGCAGAGCGCCGATAATGACCGCAACAACGAGAACAACGCCGAGGATTGTTTTTTGTACTGTTGTCATATGCAAGGGAAGTTGATTGACTTGTCTCAAATAATTGCCTGAGCGAAGTCGAAGGCCTTCCGAATAACGTTTATTGAATCACCCCTGCGCAAAGTTCGCCATGCATTTTCCGGAAATTCTCAAGTTTCTCGAGTTTCTCCGGTCCCAATGGCCAGAACTCGCGGATCTTCGTCCAGAGCACGTCATCTGCTGCAAGTTCTGCCTGCGCCTCGGCGCACACGGTCAGGAGGAGATCCTGATCTTTTGTAAGGCGCGCAGCGCCACTGCCATTGGTGAGATTTTCCATTGCCGGCCCAATGCCCTGCTCAAGCACCTTTTGCCGAAGATTAAAAATTTCTTCTTTTAATTCGCGGGCCTGACTTGAGAGCTCCTCCTGACTCACAGTGGTCACCGTGCCCTCTCCCTCAAGCGCGCGCGCGATAAGCGCCCCGCCAAACGCTGCCCCAAGAAACGCTCCAACGACGATGATAACGAAAAGTGTATCTTTCATAGCTACTTATAATATCCATCAATGAAGAGATTCTTTGTGGGCGGGTAGCGCGAGTTCGAATGCGGATACCAATAATAAGGACTCTCAAAGTCATGCTCATATCGCAGTTGAATCTCGCTGTTCGCATTTGTGACCACGACTCGCACGCCTGATGCTGAAGCAAGATTGTAATTTCCGTACAAAACATAGCCATAGGCCCCCTTAACGTTCGGGAGATATGTCGTCATGACAATGGCATGTTTGTTTTCGGCTGACGGCGCGTCCCCGTCTCCGGATGATGCAAAAAATTGCGGACCCAAATACTCCGGAAAAGAATTGGAGTAATGATTATATACTTCAAATGCTGGACCGACAACAGCGCGCAAAATGACGCCCTTAATCGCCCCCGGATCTGATCCGGTAAGCTTTTGAATGACCGTGCGCATGTTTAACTTCACCGTACTTCCTGCAGCTGGACCCTTACTCGTCATGTCAAGCGGCTGCTGGAGAAGTGTTAATGCGCCAGTCGTTGTCCCGCCCGTTCCTCCGCCGCTCCCGCCAAGACAAAACCGGGAGCTCCCTGAACCAACGCAAATCTTCCCGCTGACGTTCACGTCTCCCTCAACGGTCTGTGCCGCCTTTTTTGTCACGAGCGGCGGGCTCGGATGGCAGCCGGGGTTGTCAAAGCGATTGCACGGCGGCTGTTGCGGCTGCCGCCGTTGTGCCGAAACAATCAACGTGCTCGCAAGCGCGCTCGCCGCCACGACGCCAGCGATCACGGCGATTCGGCCGCTCAACTTCCAACTTCCAATTTCCCACTTCCAACTTCTCATATGTGGATAGCTTTACTATAGCACAACGGTGGAGAAATTAGTAATTCGTAACTGGTAAATACCAAGGTCGTGAAGTTCCATCTCGCGAATTACTAATTACCAATTACTAATTACCTCAATCAGAACGGCGTAATCCTCCTTATCTGCGGCACGACGCGCCGGCTGCCGGAGAGCTTGTTTGGGAAGTCCTGCCGTTCTAGCGGGAAGTGATCGTCCTTTACTTCCATGCGCAGCGCAAACGTGCAACTGCCTGCCGGACACGTCGGAAACGTGACGAGTTGCTCAATGCTCTGGGTCTTTGGGGGTTTTGTCAGCGTCACAATCTCCAGGAAGTCCTTGCCGGTGCTGTCTACGCCGGTGCACTGATCTATGGTCGTATTTGCCTTGCGGCAGATTTTCATCACCACGGTTTCGCACTCGGTGCGGGCGTTTGCAGCCCCACGGCAATCTGGCGCCGCTCCCGTCACTTTCACCGGAACCCCGGATTGAATCCTCGGGGAGACCGTAATATCCGAAGAGATGCTTGGGCGCTCATGCGGAATGGTCAAAAACTTCCCTTCAGAG
>CAZNTM010000005.1:0-3442 GCA_964576005.1 uncultured Gammaproteobacteria bacterium | reverse complement strand
CAGAGCCCACAAAGGGAAGGGAGCTCAAATCATGGAAGGCATCCGTCACCCTCAACTTCCAGTTAAACTGCGTGTTAAACGCGAGGGTCTGTGGCGCTCCTGCAATGCCGCAGGGCAAGGAACACGCCTGGCTTCCTCCAACCGCAATCTTGCCGCGGAGCACCCGCGCGCCTGAACTCGTGTCGTTCTCGCAATTCGGATTGATCGCCGTGACGCAGACGACAAGTTCTGCCTCGGTCTGCGGATCGCCTTCAGGATCGCTCGTTGTCCACTCAAACGTTGGGCGGATGCTAATGTCAGCGGCAGTGCCAGTCGGAGCCCGGAGCCGGGCGCTCGGAGCGCCGTTTGCTCCAAAGCTCTGGGTGGTGCGCGCCCCAAAGTTCGTCACTCCGCTGGCGGTCTGGAATGCCAAGGCGCTGCTGAATGCCTGACTGGAAAGCGCATGGCTGCTGTCGGAAACTTTCAGCTTCCACGTATAGTTTGTGTTCACGTCAAGCGCTGCCGGAGCTCCGGCAATCCCGCAGGGATACATGCAGGATTGACTTAAACCAGCGAGTGTTCCACGAGCCACGCGCGCTCCCGAGGTCGCATCATCCTCGCAGTTTGGATTAAGATTCTTCTTACAGATAACGAGCTCCGCTTGAGCTTGGGCATCGCCTTCGGGATCTACCGATGCCCATTGGAAGGTGGGGGTAGCCATCACCTCAACCGTTTCAGGGTTTGGAGAAAGTAACACCGGAACCGGAGGATCATTGAGAGAACTGGTTTGAAACTCACTGGCTGCAGTGAACGTTGTCGCAGAGAGGCTATGCCCGGCATCAGTTGAACGCATTTTCCACGTATAGAAGGTACTGGAATCAAGCGCTGCCGGAGCTCCGGCAATCCCGCAGGGATACATGCAGGATTGACTTAAACCAGCGAGTGTTCCACGAGCCACGCGCGCTCCCGAGGTCGCATCATCCTCGCAGTTTGGATTAAGATTCTTCTTACAGATAACGAGCTCCGCTTGAGCTTGGGCATCGCCTTCGGGATCTACCGATGCCCATTGGAAGGTGGGGGAGGTTGAGACGTTTTTTGTCGCGCGGTTTGGCGAGATGAGTATGGTACGCGGCGCCTCGTTTGTTGCATTGCTTTGGGAAAGTCGAAAATCCATGCCAGTGCCAAAGGATTGACTGGCAAGTGGATGCGCGCTGTCGGTCGCGCGAACCTTCCAGAGGTAGGTCTTGCCGGTGACAAGATTCACTCCAGAAAGACCGCACGGGTAGGTACAGGATTGCGAGATTGCGTTTGTCAGCGTCCCTTGCGTCACCCGACCTGCGATTGGCAAGTCAACGGCATTTCGATCCAATACCATTGCCCGACCAGCGCTTCCGACTCCTCCTTTGCCAGCAGCTGCTGCTGCGCCTCCGGCAATGGAATACCCCCCGGTAGATTGAATGTTAAACCAAGGAGAGGTGATAATCTCAAGGCTGCCCCCAGAACCTCCGCCACCGCCGCTGCCATTGCCAACCTGATCTCCTCCTTTTTCTCCTGCTACGGTAACAAGCCCCTGATGGTCAAGCGATCCGGCAAGAAGCACAATGGCGCCTCCTCCGTTGCCCCCAGCTGTCCCACACATTCCATTCCACCCTTGGTTGCCGCCGCCACCGCCGCCTCCAGAGCCAAGGTTAAAACGCGTATTTAAATCAGTGATCCCGTACGGAGAACCTCCCGTGCCTCCGCTGCCACCGCATCCTGCCCCAGCTCCGCTTTGGCCGGTTTTGCCACTGCTGCCATGTCCGCCGCCTCCTCCGCTTGCCGCGCGCGTGGTATATCCCGACACCGGGATAATGAGGCTCCCACTGTTTGTTACTCCGTCTCCTCCACCTCCGCCTCCGGCGTTATTCGAGCACGACTGCCCTCCGGTGCCAGTATAGGACTCTCCTTGAGATCCGCCGTTATATCCCAAACCGCAGTAGGTGCCGCCCCGACGAAAGCCTTTCCCCGCCATATCAATGACGCCCCCGTCTCTCACAGCGAGTTTCCCTGAAACATTGAGCGCTAAAATCCCGCCTTTGCTTCCATCCCATGCCGGAGCAGAGAGTTTGGCGCCGCTTTCAATGGTAAGATCTTGAAAAGGCAACACCCGCACGACCTGCGTCCGGTCATTGCCTCCGATCGTAAAAGCTCTTCCCAAGGGAGACTTGAGGGTAATCGTTTTCGCGGTCGTTGCGATCACGGTATTGAATTCATACTTTCCTGCCTCATTCCCATTGGAGGCGCGGGTCTGATGGATGATGATGGAATCAAAAGCGGTAAATCCCGCAGTGGTATCAACCGAAACCGTCGTTGCTCCCTGTCCTGCATCGGAAACGAGCGCGGCATATGTTCCGAGTTGTGTTGCGGTCGTGATGGTCTGCGTTGGACCAACCGGCTCGTTTTCACAACTGCCGGTCCCCTCTCCGGCAAACGCCATGATACCCCGAACGTCGGCATCGGAGAGGCCGCGGTCATACAGCCGCACATCATCAATGACCCCATTGAAGAAGCGGCCGAAGACTTGGTCACGACCAATCATCATCGGCCCATCCCCATACCCGAGCGCACCGGTGTTTGCGCCAGAAACCGCGCGAACTCCGTTAACGAAAAGCGAAAGCGCTGCTCCATCATACGTACCAGCAAGATGCACAAAGGAACCCGCAGGGACATCATTGGTGGCACAGGCCCCTCTCCATGCGCCGCCGATATGCGCGTAAAAACACGGCTTTCTCCCAGTACTATCCATCTCAAGGCTATAGCCTATTTCAGGGTTTCCGGTTTTCTTCACCATGGCGCCGTTGGCAACTGGCACATCCACTTTTGCCCACGCGGCCACCGACACCGCCCCAGCAGGCTCAAGAACTGCGCTGCGAGGCACCGAAACGTTAAAGCCGCTGCCGTCGAATTTAAGCGCGGTATCAACCCGTCCAGCAACAACCGTTGGAGTGCCCGAAAGCGTACCAGTACTGCCGCCAACGCTGTCCTGCCCGTTCCCGTCGAGTTTCCAGTAGGCGCCCAACCCGCGAAGAGGATCTCCATTAATACGACAAACCGCAATTTCGGTGGCGGTGACAGGATCCCCGTCCGGATCTGCCGTTTTCCATGAAAACGTTGGCGCGCTGCTCACGTTTTCGGTCTGCGAGTTTGGCGCAAGGGCGACGACATCCGGTGGGGCGTTAGAGCCAGAAACGGTAAAATCCAAACCCGAAGAAAATGATTGCGTACTGAACGCGTGGCTGCTATCGGTTGCGCGCACCTTCCATGTATAGGTACCAACCGAAAGCGATCCTGAAGCGCTTGTCACGGCGCACGGGTAGGCACAGTTGCTATTCGTTGCAATGGCAGTGCTCTGCCCTCGCAGCACCACGGCGCTTCTGGGCTTCAGTACTCCGCTTGTATCCACTGCAAAGCGCCCATATCCACC
>CAZNTM010000004.1:20158-22319 GCA_964576005.1 uncultured Gammaproteobacteria bacterium | reverse complement strand
GGTAACCGCCGAGGCGTTCGGTGATTGATTTTTTCTCGAGGCGGCCGACGGCGGTTAAACGCGCTTGGGTTGGTTCGCGGAAGATGATGGCAAGAGCGAGGAAGACGGCGAGGGCGACGAGAACGAGCTTGTAGCTTGTAGCTTGTAGCTTGTAGCCGGACCACCTTACCTCAACAATCAACAAAATGGAAATGCTCACAAAAAACACAATCCATGCCGCGCGGCTAAAGGTGAAAAAGAGCCCGGAGACAAGGACAACGTACGGAAGCCAAAAACCTAAGGAACCAAGCAGCGACCATCCGAGGAACGCGCGCCGCGATGTGGCAGAGAATGCGCGATCACGAAGACGCGGACCATAGGCGAGAAGCATACCAATGAAGAGGAACGTCCCAACGACAAGGAACGCCGCGAGCATGTTCGGGTGCGGAAAGGTGCCGTATGCCCTCAACCATCGCCGGAGCTCGGTCTCAACGACAAAGGCGCCGCTCTCTTGGGGCAGATGCAAGGCAACCCCAAGCCATTTGTTGGCGACAATGCCTTGGTTGAAAAACTGCCAGCTCCCCAACAGTGATTGTAAAAATGCACCAAACACAAATGCGATCGTAAAACTCTGAATTCTAAATCCTAAATTCTGAATTCTCCGCAGGGCCGCGAAGAGCAACACGCCTTCGAGGAGTTTGAACGATTGATAAACGGCGATGAGTTGGTTAGGGGACCAGAGAATGGAGAGGAGGGACCAGAGGACCAACGCAGTGAGGAAATGAGAAAGTGGAAGTTCTCGACAAGCTCGAACAATATTATTCTTCGAGCCAAGTCGAGAAGTACCAAAAACAACGCTCAAAAGAAAAAGAACAATAAGAATATCTGTGCCGTAAAGCGAAATCGTTGAGAACTCCCATGGCGCCCCTTCAACAGTCCCCTGCTGAATGATCCAGCGGGTGCCGAGCGGAAGGAAAAAAAAGACTAGCCAGAGGAGGACTTTCTGTACCCAAAACAGTGAAGGTCTTAATATCATATTCCCTAAAAACTCTAAATCCTAAGCACCAAATTCTAAACAAATCCTAATGCTCAAATTACGAAATTCAGAACATGGCATTTGAGATTTCGGACATTTGAATTTTGAATTTGTTTAGGATTTAGAAATTTGAAGTTAGAATTTGCAAGCTCGGATTTTCTACCGTGATCCCTAGTTCCTCGAGACTTTTGAGCCATTGTTCACGGATCGCCGTTCTCCGGTCGTTTTCGTGGAACTTCAGCACGTGGTCGCTCACGACGACCGAGGTGGGATTTTCGCGGCGTTTGCCAACCGAGGAGCGCGCAATCTTCCGAAGCTGCATTTTCTTTAGCACAAACTCCATTGCATTTCCGACACGACCGCCGAGGAATCGCTCCAACACGTGCGCAACTATGGAAGCCCTTCGACTTCGCTCAGGGAATAAAACTATTGGTGGTAGTTGACGAGCTTGAAACTCCTTTCGATACCGCTCGACGAATGGACGATTGGCAACGATAAATTTTTCGTATGTATGATCACGATCAACCAGCGGCACCACCGACTCCACCCACCACGCGAGGTAGGGATCGGGGGCGACATCGGTAGTCCCTCCACTCGGGTCGGGATCTAAGGATAAGGGTGCCATTGAAAGCGCATCGGTAGCAACATAAAACGAGAGACAAACGCGATTGCGGATCTCTGTCGCGTGGCGTCGCAACCGAGCTACAGAAAGAATCGCGGTAAGCAAAAAACGAACGGTCCAGAGACGCCGACGACGAGCAATGACAAACACATCAATGTCGCTGTCTTCTTTCGCTCCCCCGTAGCCCAAGGTGTTGCACACTCCAAAGAAACGAACAAATGGCACGAGGGACGCAAACCTCCCCGCGCATTGGGCAGTGGCCCATTTGCGATGCACCGCCGAAGATCTTGCTTGGCGAACTGCGACGAGTCCGTCTCGGCCCTTGAGCATCCACAACCCGTTCTCCTGTTCTAACCGCGGATCTGCCAAGAGGATTTGATCAAGCCGGAAAAGAGATGGCGATGAACCATCGAAACGAAAAAGATACGCCCGAGTCTCAACGAGCGACAACGGGATATCGAAGAGATCGAAAAATGCTAATGTCGCAACAGCGGCATCGGCAGCAGTTTGAAACACAGCTTTTA
>CAZNTM010000004.1:0-20058 GCA_964576005.1 uncultured Gammaproteobacteria bacterium | reverse complement strand
AAAAATGCTAATGTCGCAACAGCGGCATCGGCAGCAGTTTGAAACACAGCTTTTATAGCACCTTCTTCAAATATTGTCCGGTGAGCGAATGTTTTGTCTTTCCAATGGTCTCCGGAGTTCCTTCGGCAACGATCTCACCCCCATCAGCCCCTCCTCCCGGGCCGATGTCTATGATCCAATCCACCGACTTGATCACATCGAGGTTGTGCTCAATGACGAGCACCGAGTTGCCTTTGTCCACGAGCTCCTGAAGCACGTCAAGCAACCGCTTCACGTCCACCGCATGCAATCCCGTCGTCGGCTCATCAAGAATGTAGAGCGTTTTGCCGGTCGCCCGGCGGCCGAGCTCGGTGGAAAGCTTAATCCGCTGCGCTTCTCCTCCGGAGAGCGTTGTTGCCGGCTGACCGAGCTTGAGATACCCGAGACCAACGCGCTCGAGAACCTCAAGCTTTTCAAGCACCGACGAGAGCAAGCCGCTGTGGTCGCTGCCAAAAAACCGCTGGGCTTCTAAAACCGTGAGATCAAGCACGTCGGCGATGTTTTTCCCGTTCGTGCGGATCTCAAGCACCTCACTCCGGTAGCGACGGCCGCCGCAGCTTTCACAGGGCAGATAGACTTCAGGGAGAAACTGCATCTCAATGGCAACGAGCCCCGCGCCCTGACACGTCTCGCACCGCCCGCCTTTTACATTAAAACTAAAATGCCCGGCGCGAAACCCGTGAGCACGCGCCTCGGGGATCTCGATGAAGAAATCGCGAATGCCGGTAAAAATGCCGGTGTAGGTTGCGGGGTTGCTCCGCGGGGTGCGACCGATCGGAGACTGATCAATGGTAATGACCTTGTCCACGTGCTCGGCGCCGCGAATGGCTTTATGCGCTGCGGGCAGATCTTTAGCGCCATAGAGGGTGTGGTGGAGGAAGCGGGAGAGAATATCCGAAACGAGCGTGGACTTCCCGGAGCCGGAAACTCCGGTAACCGCAACGAAAAGACCAAGAGGAATGCGGACCGTGATGTTCTTGAGATTGTAGGCGCAAGCTCCGACGATCTCAAGGGCATGGCCGTTGCCGCGCCTTCGCTTTTCCGGGATGGGAATTTGAAACGCTCCGGAAAGATATCGCCCGGTCTGTGATTTTGGCGCATGGATGATCTTGGAAAGCTTCCCTTGCGCCACGACAAACCCTCCTTCCTCCCCCGCTCCCGGTCCCATGTCAATGACTTCATCCGCAGCCGCAATCATCGCGGGATCATGTTCGACGACGACGACGGAATTCCCGGCGTCCCGCAGTTGTTTTAAGGTCGCGATGAGCTTGTCGGTGTCATGGGGATGTAATCCGATCGTCGGTTCATCAAGGACGTACATGATCCCGACGAGCGGGCTGCCGAGCTGTGAGGCAAGCCGGATGCGCTGCGCTTCGCCGCCGGCCAACGTCGTTGATGCGCGATCAAGCGTGAGGTAATCAAGCCCGACGTTGGAGAGCGCCTCAAGTCGTACCGTGATCTCCCGAAGCAGCGGCCGGGCAATTTGCTGCTCGCGTTCGCTATGCTTTTTGTCGCTGCTGCCTGCCGCCGTTGAGAAATGTCCGTAGAAATCGCGCGCCTCACGGATGGATTGCGCCATCACCTCCGCAATCGAACGCCCGGCAACGAGCACAGAGAGCACCTCGGCTTTCAGCCGCTTGCCGTTACAGGGTTCACACGGGTAGACGCGCATGAAGCGCTCAAGCTCGCTCTGGACGTACTCCGAATCGGTCTCGTGGTACTTTGCTTCAAGTGGCGGAATGACCCCGGCAAATGTCCCCCCCTCCGACCCGTCGCCGTAAAGGAGCACGCGCCGCTGCTGCCCGGTGAAACTCTCGACACTCTGATTGAGGGTAAATCCAAACCGCGTCCCCACGGCCGCGATCGCATCGAGGATCGGCCGTTGATTGGTCATCAGGCGCGTCCACGGCCGGATGGCGCCCTCAAGGATGGTGAGGCGGGGGTTGGGAATGACGAGATCCGGATCCATGACGGAACGCGTCCCCAAGCCGCTACAGCCGCTACATGCTCCCTCGGGGTTGTTAAAAGAAAAAAGCGCCGGTTCAAGCTTTGGCATCCCTTTGCCGCACGTTGGACACAGAAGGATCGTGCTTAAAAAATCTTCACGGCCGCTCTCTTGCCTTATGAGCAAACAACCATCACCAAGTTCCAGCGCGCGCCGGAGAACGTCCTCCACCTCCGCAGCCCGGCTTCCGGAGTCAAACGTCCCCACGACTGCCTCGAGTTTTAGCCCGGGCTTCAGTCCGGTTGCCTTTGCCTCGTCAACCGCTACCACCTCGCTGCCGATCCGTAAAAGCTTCACCCTCGTGTGCCGAAGGATATCCCAGAACCGGACCTGCTGCCCGTGCCGGGGGGTTCGAAGCGGCGCGAGCACCGTCACGGGCCCTTGGGATATTTTCCGTCGGACCTTCTCGAGGAGCTCCGGGAAACTTAACCGAACCAACGGGAGATGGCAGACCGTACAGTGCGCAACCCCGAGGTGTGAAAATAAGACGCGCACGTAATCGTAGATTTCCGTCATCGTCCCCACGGTTGAACGGGGGTTCCGGCCAATGGTTCTCTGATCAAGGGCGATTGCCGGGGATAAGCCTTCGATGCGGTCGGTGTCTGGTTTTTCCATGAGGTGAAGGAACTGGCGGGCGTAGATCGAAAAACTTTCCACATACCGACGCTGCCCCTCGGCGTAGATGGTATCAAACGCGAGGGAAGACTTCCCCGATCCTGACGGCCCGGTGATCACGACAAGACTCCCGCGAGGAATATCAACATCAATGTTCTTCAAATTGTGCACCCGGGCGCCGCGAATGATAATGGCGTCGCGCACCATATTCCCGAAATGATACAAGAGAAAGACAAAACGGACAAGCGCTGCTATACTGGCCGCAGCGGATATGAAGAGACTGCGGGCACTGCGTCGGGAGGCGCTGCAGAAAAAAGCGCGTCGCATGCGGGTGACAGGCAAGCGCGCCGTCCTGCTTGTACAGCTCCTGAAAAGTAAAACCCATCGGCAAACAAAGCATTGACAGGGTATTGCCGCCGTGGTATGCTCTTCGGGAAACGTATGCGAAGCGCACTGGTCGTCATTGAAGTGCTTGCCGGAATCCTCATGACCGGCGCCATTCTTCTGCAGCAGCGCGGTTCGGGTATTGGGACGACGTTTGGCGGCGGCGGACACCTCTACGCTGTCCGTCGCGGCGCTGAAAAGGTCCTCTTTGTCGCAACAATCGTCTTGGCCGTGACCTTCTTCGCTTCGGCGATTGCGCTCACCTTGCTCTCGGCGTGATGCCACAGGAATTACGGCATCCTCTCGCGAATTTGAAAATGAGCCGACTGCCGAGTGCAGCGCAGCTCTCGTTGTTGCCGCATGTCCTCACGGCTCGTCAGAAACGCGCGCTTCTTCTCGGGATCGTGATGCTGCTGATAAGCGCAAGCGCGCTCTTCTGGAGACTCACGTCCCCGCTGCGGATCACCGTGCCGAAAGTTGGCGGAACCATCACGGAAGCCGTCGTGGGCGCTCCGCGCAGCCTCAATCCGCTCTTTGCCACTCTCTCTGCCGCCGATCTTGACGTCACGAAATTACTCTACCCGGGATTGGCTGCTGCTGATTTCCGCGATCCGCGGATCTTTATACCAGTCTTGGCCGAGCAGTTGACCATAAACCCTGATGGCAAAACGTACACCGTGAAGCTCAAAAAAGACCTCCGCTGGCACGATGGAACTCCCCTCACTTCTGACGACGTCCTGTTCACCGTTGAACGCATCCAGGATCCGAAGGTGCAAAGCCCCCTTGCCCCCTCGCTCGCTCGTGTCGTCTCCCGCAAACTCGATGAGCGGACCGTTGAGTTCGTGCTGCCAACTCCTCTCTCGCCCTTTCCCGCGTCGCTTACCTTTGGAGTGCTCCCGCGCCATCGCTGGCAGGGACGGACAAACTGGCTCGAACGCGATGAACAGCTTATTGGCAGCGGCCCATTCCGATTTAAAACGCTCCAGCGGGGTACGGAAGGAGGGATAAGCTCAATCATCCTTGTCCGCAACAGTGCCTGGCCTTCCCCCCCATGGATTGAAACGCTCCAGTTCCGATTCTTTCCCACTGCAGAGCAGGCCCAACAGGCGTTTGAAAACGGGCGCGCCGATCTCATGCTAACGAGCGCGAACGAACGATCCGCTTCCCTGCTTGAGCAGCGTTTAAAAACCCACCGCGCGATCACCCTTTCCATTCCAGAGTACACTGCGCTCTTTTTTAACCCGCGCGAACAGCCGCTGTTCACCGATCCCCTCGTGCGCAAAGCGCTCGCCCTTGCCCTTGAAAAAGGATCACTCATCCGCGATGCCTTTGGAAGCGAAGCAGAGGAAGCGCACGGGCCGTTTCCGCAATCAATTTTCTCCATCCCGGCAACACCAGCGCGACTCCCCGATGCACGACAGGCAGCGCGACTGTTTGAACAAGCCGGGTGGCGACTGGTGAATGGGGTACGATTAAACAGCCAGAAGAAAGTGTTGCGCTTCACGATCACCACGAGCGACGCCCCATCGTTTATCCGGCTCGCCCAAGGGATTGCCGAACAATGGAAGGCGCTCGGGGTTCAGGTTGACGTGCGGACGGTGGAAGCCAGCCGCTTTTTCTCTGATGTGTTGCGCGTGCGCTCGTACGATGCGCTCGTCTATGGACAAAACCTTGGCGCTGACCCCGACCCTTTCGCCTTCTGGCATTCGTCACAAGAAGATGATCCCGGATACAATCTCGCCCTCTGGCGCAACGCGCGCGCCGATGAGCTCATCGAGCAAGCGCGAACCCGTTCGGATATGAAAGGGCGCCGGGCGCTCTACGGCGAACTCTCAAAACTCCTTGGGGATCAGGCCCCTGCAATTTTCTTTACCCACCCCCGGCTCACCTACCTCCTGCCAAAGAAACTCTCCCTCCCAGAACTTTCCTCCATCGCCATCCCCGCAGATCGGTATGTGTTCATCAGCGACTGGTACATCAAAACGCGATCACAGTGGGCCCTGCGAAGGAAAAAGTAAAAAGGGAAAAAGGACGCCGGAGTGGTGGAACGGTAGACACGTACGCTTCAGGAGCGTATGTCGCAAGACGTGAGGGTTCAACTCCCTCCTCCGGCACCAGAACTGACTTTTCTCCCTCAAAGCGAGGGCGCGCGCTTAATTCTTAATCCATCACATCCATCTCTCATGCTATGACCGCACAATCAACAATCACTGCAGCATCCCCGACGCATCTGCGATCGCACCGGCCGCGCGGGAAACGGGGAAGCGATGAGCGTGCCCGGCGTCGCCGCGGCAGCCGCATTGCCGTGTGGCGCAACCATGCGCCCACGGAAATATCACCATCAGAAGACACGCTTCGCATTATCCCGCTTGGCGGCCTTGAGGAAGTGGGGAGAAACTGCATGCTGATCGAGTACGGAAACGATATCCTCATCGTTGACTTGGGGCTGCAGTTCCCCGAAGAAGACATGCCGGGCGTGGACTACGTCGTCCCAAACATCTCCTACCTCCGGGGCAAAGAGCAAAACATCCGGGGGCTGCTCATCACCCACGGACACTACGACCACATCGGCGCCATCCCCCACCTCATCAATACACTTGGCAACCCGACGATCTACGGCTCATTACTTTCCTTGGGCATCATCGCAAAGCGCGAGAACGACTTTCGCAACGTGCCGCTGAAAACCCAGGCGGTGGATGGCACAAGCGAACTCCAGCTCGGGAAGTTCCGCGTGGAGTTTTTTACCGTCACGCATAACATCCCGGCTTCGCTTGGGGTGATCATCCATACCCCCGTGGGGATCGTCGTACACACCGGAGACTTTAAGATTGATCTTTCAATTACCGATCCATCATCAAGCATTGACATTGGGAAAATCGCGCGACTCCATGACCAGAATGTCCTCCTCCTGCTTGCCGACTCCACGAATGCCACCCAGACCGGACATCAGTTGGAAGAGGCAGAAATCCAGCGCAACATTGACGACATCATACGGAACGCCCCGGGCCGGATTTTCATTGCGACCTTTGCCTCCCTCTTAGGCCGCGTCCAGCAGATCATCTATGCTGCTGAACGCATGGGACGCAAAGTTGCCCTCGATGGCTTCAGCATGAAGTCAAACGTCGCGATCGCACAGGAGCTCGGCTACATAAAACTGAAGCGCGAGACGATCATCCGGGCAGAGGAGGTTGCCGACCACCCGGACAACCGGGTTCTCGTTCTCTGTACCGGCGGCCAAGGCGAAGACCGGGCCGTTCTTAGCCGCCTCGTCAACAACGAGCACCGAATCTTCCGGCTGCAGCCGAAAGACACCGTGGTCTTCTCCTCCTCGATCGTGCCGGGCAATGAGCGGACGGTGCAACGGCTCAAAGACGCGCTCTACCGACACAAGACCGAGGTCATCCACTACCAGATGATGGATGTGCACGCCGGCGGGCACGCGAAACAGGAAGACTTAAAACTCATGTACCGGCTCATTAACCCGAAGTACTACATGCCGATTGAAGGCAACCGCTCGTTCCTTGAGGTGCACGCGAAGCTCGTCGAGAAGCTCGGGCATCCTGCGGAGCGGATATTTGTCGCGGACAATGGCCAAGTCGTTGCCTTCAAGCGCGAGGGGGACGAGGTTGTTGGGTCGCTCACGAACGAACGGGTGCTGACCGATTACGTCATGGTGGATGGGTTGGGGGTTGGCGACGTCGGCCAAGTCGTGCTCCGGGACCGGCAGCTCTTGGCTGAAGACGGCATGGTCGTCGTCATTGCAACCATCGAAGGGAAAACCGGTCGTCTCGTCGGCTCCCCCGACATCATCTCAAGAGGCTTCATTCACATGAAAGAGAACAAAGAGCTTGTCGAACGACTGCGCGCGAAAATTAAAAAAATGCTCGTGGATCACGAGCCACGCATGGCAGCAGACGATGAAGAGATCCGCGGCAAACTCCGAAACGACATCGGCCAGTTCCTGTTCACTTTAACCGAACGCCGGCCCATGATTCTGCCGGTCATCATTAAAGTTTAGCGTTGATAGTCCCTGAGCGTCGTCGAAGGGCTACCTTGCAAAGAGATCTCGTCCACCCGCCGCCTGTCCGCTGCCGACACGCTTCGCACTCAACGACTGCGGAAAGTTTTGCCCCTTGGCGTCGCTCGTGCGTAACTCGTCCCTCGCCCTTCGTTATTCCCTGAGCGAAGCGTAGCGAAGTCGAAGGGCTCGGTTCCTCACACAGTACTGGGCTCGCTCAAAACTTTCTGACGCAGTCTGGGAGTGCTCCGCTATAGCCGAGCAGCGGATCAGTCGGCAAGGGTGGCCTCACGGGTATTGCCTGAGCGAAGTCGAAGGCCTTCCCTTGCCCGTCATCCCGATCCACGCCTGCCTCGAAGGGATCCGAGTCCCAATCAAAATATTTCACACTGGTGGCTATCGTGTTTAGAGGTCGAACCTCTAAACATCAATGGTGGCTTAAGGTGACAACTGCCGCATCACCTCATCTGCGGTGACGAAGAACTGCACATGGTCCATGATGCGCTTCGGCAACGCCCGCGCGACCCAAAGCGCATCAAATGTCTTGCGCCAGTAGTTGTGCAAAAACACTTTTGGCGCCGCCTTGTTGTCGGAAAAGCTGTTCTTGATCTCCTTGAGAGCTCTGCCCCATTCCTCAATCGTCCCGGCGCCACCTTCAAACACAATGATAACCGGCATCTTCGTGAGAATGCCGGTGCGCGTGAGGCGATCCTCAACGACCGCTTTTGGCCCGTACGCGTTCCCCACCGTGACCCGCGCGAGGACCCCGAGCGTTGCTTCGGGAAATGCCCGCGCCGTCGCAAGCATTAATCCGCCGTCTTCTCCCCCGTTCAGAATGATCCCGCCGCGCTCAACAATCATCCGCGAAAGGGCAATGATCTCTTCCCAAATTGGATTGCCTTCATGCAAATCAGCGCCCCCGCACATCGAAACCACGAGCCCGTCAAGCTCCGCCGCCACATTTGCGGCATCACCCTCACGAAGAGCAACGCGGGCTGCTGCGGTTGAAAGCTCGGCAGCTCGTAGCGCCTTTCCCGGAACGAGCAGTGTTGTCATATACGAGGACCTAACCACGCCAAAACCTCCCCTGTCAACCATTGGATGAACGGCGCGAACCAATCATTTCTTTCAGGGAAGAAACAATCAACGGAGCAATCGGAAGCACCGTCATATTCCGAAGCCGCTTTTCTACGCCAAGGGCAATGGAATCAGTGACGACAATCGAAGATAAGGACAGGACGCTCAAGCGCTCTATTGCCGGACCAGAGAGCACCGCGTGCGTAACCGCAACGTGCACTTCTCGCGCCCCTGCGGCGGCAAGCGTCTCAACCGCGCGCTGCAATGTTCCGGCCGTGCTGATCTCATCATCAACAATGAAGCACGTCGCGCCCGCAACCCGCGTGGCATGCAGAGGGTTCATCGAGAGTTTTTCCACCGTATCGTGGCTAAGCCGCTCCTTCTCCAAAAGGATCGAATCCGCCTCAAGCAGCGCCGCCACCCACTGCGCCCGCGGTACGGCGCCGCGATCTTCGGCAACGACGAGCGGCTTGGGAAGATGCATCTGCTGCCAGTGCTCGGCAAAAAGATTAAGGGCCGTGACCGAACGCACCGGAATCCGAAAGAGATCAAGCGTCCGGGTCGAGTGCGGATCAACGAGCAGCACGCTCGTCGCCCCTGCCGCCTCAATGAGACGCGCGACAAGTTCGGCAGAGACCGGCTCGCCTGCTTCGGTCTGTCGCTGCTGCCGGCGATACGGAAAGAACGGGAACACCGCAATGAGCCGCTGCGGCTGATGCCGTTTGATCGCGTCCAAAAGCAGCAACGCCTCCATGAGCTTCTCGTTGCCTGCGGGTATTGCGGATTGGATGACGATGACCGTCGCGGCGCGGATCGCCTTGGGCTCGGCAACGTTGATGTACGTCTCCCCGTCTGAAAACCGCGCAACGCCGGTTGGCGACAGCGGCACGCCAAGACCGTGAGCAACCGCGGCAGCGAGCGCAACATTGCCAGAGCCGCTGTAGATACGCAGGCTCTTCTTCCGACGATTTCTTACGGCCATACCCAAAAAACATCAACGCCACTGCCGACGCCGACGCTCCGCTGTGGGCCAAAATAGCATGAACAGTTCAAGCAGCGTCGCGGCAAGAAGCAATGCCAAAAGCACCCCCCACCCGAACATGCCTGCGCGCTGAAAAAAGAGACTCGCAAGGAATAACCCCGCAAACAGAAGCGACTGCCGAAACGCCGTCGCAACCTGACGGTGCACGGGATCATCCGACCGCGCCCACCGACGCAACAGAAGCCCGGCGACTGAAGCGGCTGCGGAGATCGCGAAAAAAAGCGTCACGGAAAAAAGGATCACCGCAAGGGAACCTGAATCCGGGGACATGACGGCGAGGACAAACAACCATGCAGCCCACAGCATCGCGGTGGAAATCGTCATGAAGAGGATGTACGACCGCAGCGTCATGACTCCATGGTAGCACGACTTGGCTCACCGACAAAAACGCGCACGGCACGCACCTTCAAACGCGATCCCACGCGCTGAAGGCGGACAAGAAGATTCTGCTCACTCAAACGCATCGCGTGCGCAAACGAAGCGCTTGAAACCCCAACGAAAACGATTCCGTCGCGGACATAAAGGACCCGGACATCCTCGAACGCTGCTTGCCCCCACTGCTCCTTTATCCATTGACGAACCTCTCCCACGACCTGACTTGAAAGCAGCTCGCGGTACTGCGGGGTGCGCCTGATGCGCGACTTCACAACATCGCCGAAAGAGGAAAGGCTCACACCTGTCGGTATTCACAAATTTCTTTAAAATCACAAAAACGGCAGGTGGTGGGTGATGGAGTGGCGGAAAATGCGCTGCTGCGGATTGCAGAGACGGTCTGTGAAATCTTTAACTCTAACGCCGCCAATTCTTCGGGTGTGCCCAGAAATGAAACAACTGAACCGTTCTCAAGAAAATGGTAGGAAAGTTTCTCTACCCGCGCTCCAAGAACCGTGGACACCGCCAGTTGATAGAGCAGAAGTTGATCACGATCAACCGCACGTTCCTCTTTTGGGGGCTTGCCGGTTTTGTAATCCACCACCTCAACGTCAACCACGCCATCCGTATTGGCAGCGATACGGTCGAGCCGGTCAATCTTCCCCTTCAGGAGAATGCCGCCGAGGTTCATAAGAAAAGGTTTTTCCAGCGCCCAAATTTGGGGCCAACCAAGCTGAACATGACGCGCATAAAATGCCTCAAGCATGTGCCGACCGCGCGCGCGGTACTCATCGGCCTGTTCGGCTGAATGGTACCACTGCGCAATCCACGACCGTTCATAGAGCTCGAGCAACGTCGGAAGCGACGGCATACGCACTCCTGAATCCTGAATCTTAAATCTCCCATCTGCGTCAGACGCGCCAAACAGCGGCTCCTGTGCTCCGTCCCGGGCAAGCTGGAAAAACCTCTCAAGCGTTGCGTGCAGTGTTTTACCAAAGGAGAGCGAGGGATTGCCCCGTCGCGGCAGCGCGAACATGTGGGCGAATTTATACTGCAAGGGACAGGTCTCGTAGGCCCTAAGTTGGGTATAACTGAATGTATCGGGGACTGGTAACTGGTAATTAGTAATTAGTAATTTTTTGTCGCTCAACGCGACGCCGCTGCCCATAATTCCAGATTCTATATTTCTCATTCCCTCACTTTCAAATCGCGTGCGACCCGTGGGCTTTGGCGGGGCTTCGGGAGTCGCAAGTCCTGCCTCGAACAAAAACCGGGAGAGCCTCTTTTTTCGCGCAAGACCATAGTCTTCCGCAGAGGTAAAAAATAACCCCTCACGCGCGCGGGTCATGCCAACGTAAAATAACCTGCGCTCCTCAAGGAGATGATGGTCAACGCCATCCGCGTCCTCATCGCCGCGGAGCATATCAGGGAGCTCGAGCGCATCGGCGCGTTCGGTTGTCGGGAAACGGCGATCCACGAGGTGGACGAGAAAGACATACGGAAACTCAAGCCCCTTTGCACTATGGACCGTGAGGATGTTGACCGCGTCAGGCCCCGTGAGCATATCGAGTTCGTTCGTTCCTTCATCTCCTGCAGCAAGTGATAAATCAAGATACTCGACAAACGCGCGGACCGATGGGTCATCGGTGACCCGTGAGAACCGGTCAATGATGGAGAAAAACTTCCCGAGGTCAGCGAGGACCCCGCGGTGTTTTTCTGCATCAGCGGTGAGCTTCTTGAGGCATCCCGATTGCTCAAGAAACCCGAGTAAAACCGTCCCGACGGGCTTGTCTCTGGCCTCGCGCGCTCCAGTCTCCACGAGATGCAACAACCGTTCGAGTTCCGCTCGTCCTGCCGCATCAAAAGAAGCATCGCGGCACGCTGACTGTGCAAGGGCAAACAAGCTCACATCGCCACGTTCCCGGGTCCGTTCGGTGAGCGTCGCAAGGTCAAGGACAGAAAAAGTAAACACTGGGCTGTTGAGCAGCCGCCAGAGGGCGGTGGAATTCAAAACGTTATCAACGACCCGAAGGTAGGAAGCGCAGTCAAGGACAAGCGGCCTGCGAAACAATCCGCGCGCGGTTGGGTACTGGAATGGGATGTCGGCTTCAGAGAGTGATCGAGAAAATGGCGCCGCGTCGCTGTTTGAGCGCACGAGAATCGCGAAATCTGACCATGACGCTCCTTGCGAGCGCAGCTTCGCGATTCGCTCCGCGACGAGTCGCGCTTCGGCCTCCTCGGTCGTCGCGTGCAGATGCTCAAGCTCCCCGCGCTTCGCTTCGGCTGCCTGAAGCTCCTTGACCACCGCGCCGAGGCTGCCGGCTTTTCCATTAGCAACCGCGGCCTCAAGGCGGTGCGGATTGTTCTGCTGAATGAACCGATAGGCGCAATCGAGAATGTTTTGCGCCGAACGATAGTTTGTGCGTAAGACAACGGCCCGGGAGTTTGGGAAATCCCTTGCAAACTGCACGGTGTTGTTAAAGCTTGCCCCGCGCCAGCGGTAAATTGCCTGATCATCATCCGCGACAACCGTCACCGACTCCTTCGGGGTCCCAAGCATCTTTACGAGCCGGTACTGGATGGCGTTCGTATCTTGAAACTCATCCACGAGAATTTCGAGAAACTGCCGCTGGTACTGCGCAAGAATGTGCGGACGAGCCTCGAAAAGCTCGCTAAGACAGAGGAGAAGATCGCCAAAATCAAGCGCGTTCTCTTCGGAAAGTAGTTCCTGATAGACACGGTAGCTTTCCGCGACCTCCCAAACTCGCGCAGCCTCTCCTTCAGCAACGAGGGCGTCGCGGTTTAACCGCAGGTGCTCCGCGTACTGCCGATACGCTCCCACCCCAATCCCCTCGTCTTTTGCGCGGGAAAAATGCCGGAGGAGTGATGGAAAAAACTTCGTCGGATTCCCGCGCGGGCGGTAATAGTCAAGCGGGAAACGATCAAGGCAGCGGCGGAGCAAAAACCAGCACTCGGTCGGCGACAGCACCCGGAAATCCGGATGAAGGCCAATGTCTGCCGCGTGCCGGCGGAGCACACGCTCACCAAACGCATGGAATGTTGACACCCAGAGATCTCCAAACCCGAACGGGAGGAGGGATCCCACGCGGTCTTCCATTTCCTGCGCCGCTTTGTCAGTGAAGGTGAGGGCAAGGAGCTCATCCGCGCGATACCCCTGCGAGAGCAGCCACGCGATCCGCCGGGTAATCACCGTGGTCTTGCCTGTGCCAGCGCCGGCCACAATGAGTAGTGGGCTGCCCGTGTGCGTTACTGCGGATCGTTGCTGCTCGTTGAGATCCGTGAGGAGGTCCACCATATCTTGTAGATTTTTTTCCGATTGTCCACACTTGCACTCACTGACATGCACGCTACACTAGAATTCTCTGCTCCTTCTTTTTTTCTTTCCGGGAAACCGGATTTCCTCTCGAGCCGCCGCCCCGCCGGTGCGGGGTTGGCAGCGGAGGAAAGGCTCTCATGAGGCGCGTGTCTTCCTGGCGCCCCCCAAAGCCCGAAGACACCTTGTGGAGTTCAGTGTGAACTTTCCAGCCGCTTCACGCTGCGCTCTCTTCTTGCCCCATGGGAGTCTCTTTTTGTCTAAATACAAATGTACAAATCCGTACCAATATACAAATTACGACGCGTAACGATTTGTATATTTGTAAGACTGTAGAAAAATGCTTTATTTATGCCCTGAGCTTGTCGAAGGGCTACCGAAATCGTAAAGAAATCCTTCGACTCCGCTTGGCAACGCTTCAGGAAATAACCCCTTCGAGTTATTTTTCTACAGTCTCGTATATCCGGCTCGTCGAAAATTACTAGTTACTAATTACTAATTTCTTCACTTCAACAACCGCACGTCCTCAATCTTGCCAGAGAGCCTCCCGTACTCGGTATTCACCCGGTCCACCGCCGCCTTTGCATTGGTGACGTGCGTGGTAAGCACTCCGAGCGTATCCCCAAAGCGCAACGCATCGCTTTGAATCGCTCGCAACGTTTCCAGAATCTTCCGACTCGCCTCCTCCACCTTTTTCCCCTCCATGCCCAGCAGCAGCACTTTGAGAAAATAGTAAAAACTGTTTGGAGATACCGGAAACACGCGCTTTTCATAGCCAAAGGCATTAATATCTTCTGGAGAGCGCACAAGCTCGTAGTACACTGATTCGCTTGGCACGTACATGACGGCAAAATCCACCGTGCCCTCTGCGGGCAGGATGTACTTCTTGCTGATGTCCGTCATGTGCTTTTTGACGTCTTTGATAAACTCATGTTGGTAGGCCGCGTGGTCATCATCGTTTCCTGCTGTTAACATTTTCTGCACGTTCTCCATTGGAAACTTCGAATCAATTGGAATGATGCCTTTATCCGTCTTAATGATCGCATCCACAACCTGCCCGTCCCGGAACTTGTACTGCATGTCAAAGTGTTCTCGCGCAAAGTACTGCTCGAGAAGATCGCGTAAAATCTGCTCCCCGATATTGCCCCGCAGCTTCGGAGAGCGCAAAAAATCCTGCAGCTCTTTCATGGACCGGCCCATTTCTTGAACACTGCCAAGCTCTTTCGAAACTCCACTGATAACACGCGCGGCCATGTCCAAGCGCTCACCAATGGCTTTCGTCGTGGCATCAATGCGACTGCTCATGCCTTGGATGTTTTGATTAAGCATGAGCATGCTTTGATCTTGGCGTTGGGCCTCAAGAAAACGCCGCAATTGATTACGAAGAAAAAATATCGCTCCAACCGAGACGGCAAGCGCAGCGATGGAAATAATGATCCCCGCAGTCGTCATAGTAAATCCCGAAGCGAAATCGCTTTAATCCCGAATTCGGCTCATTCTCCCGCTCTCATCCTACCACCCATCTTGCCAAAGTCAAAGCAGCCGAGTATATTGAAGATGGCACTATTGAAAACATCGCTGCTGTCTTCTGCGACGGGAGACCGTCACTCTCGCCCTAGGGCGTGAGCAACGGAAGACGGTAGCCTGAAACCCTTTGGCCGAGCTCCTGAAGCCTGTGAGTCCCCCCCTAAGCGGGTGGAGGGAGCTCGGCCGCTCAATTTGGCCGGATGTCGCGTCGTGTTTTCTACCCCCAAACCGACTTTGACGTCTGGCCACTTTTTTATCCTCCTTCTTTTTTTCGCTATTCTCATGTTCTTGAGAACATGAGAATAGCGAATACACGGATGGAGTTCTCAATAAGACGCTCCAGACGAGCCGAGCTCGGACGGTAAATATTCTTCGAGCGAAGTGAAACGAAGTCGAGAAGCACCGATAACGCTCAAGGGAGTTCTCGATTTGACTCGAACAATAACGATATCCTTCGAACATCTTTGCCTTGCTCATGCGGCGTTGCCAAACAACCGCAGAGCATTCGCAGTCGTTTGCTCCGCAACGCGCGCGACGCTCTCCCCCTTGATCTCGGCGATTTTGGCTGCAATGAACTCGATATTGGCCGGCACGTTGCGCGTGCCGCGTTTCGGCTCTGGCGCAAGGTACGGCGAGTCGGTATCCATCGCGAGGAACTCCAGCGGCACCGTGCGCACAACGTCGCGCACGATGTCTGCGTTCTTAAACGTCACAATCCCCGAGATGGAAATAAAAATGCCGAGCTCGATGAATTTTTTCGCCTGCTCCGGCGTGCCGCAGAAGCTGTGCATCACTGCACGAAGATTATCTCTGGAACCGATCGAAGGGCTTCGACTTCGCTCAGCCAATACAATATCCCCTGAGCCTGTCGAAGGGCTACCATAAATTGCTGCTTTCAGAATCTCATATTGGTCATCATAGGCATCGGGAGAGGTTTCGCCTCTACCACCGGCTCGCGCGTCCTGCCGACAGTGAAGCATGAGCGCCAACCCCAGCCCCTTTGCCAGCGCAATCTGCGCTTTAAGCGTCTCCTTCTGCAACTCAATAATTTGTACAACATTGAGGGTTGTACCGCCTCGCTTTGCTGGTCCTAAACGATAGTAATCGAGCCCGCACTCCCCAATCGCAACCACTTTTTTTGAGTCTGCCAGCGCGCGATAGACTTCGGGGTCAAAAACTTCGGCCCGCGTCGTAAAGTGATCTTCTTCTTCATCAACCGCAGTCTCGACAAGATGAATCGGATGAAGCCCGACGGTCGCATACACGCCTTCGCCAAAGCGCTCAGCCATTACAACCGCGCTCCGGCTCGTGTCGAGCTGCGAACCAACGAGATTCATCCAAACCCCAGCGTCAAGCGTGCGTTGAACCACCACTTCGCCGTCAGGAGCGAACGCTTTGAAGTTGCAATGGGCGTGGATGTCGTAGAAGCGCGGCACAAACAAGCTTTTAGCTGATAGCTTATAGGTTATAGGTTTTGACCCAAAATAAAAAGGACCCTCGGGTGGCTCGCGCGTGGTGTGTGCGAGGCCGAGGGGCGCTAACGAGGCTCACTCGTGCTGGCCTGGTGGAGTCAGAGACCCAGTTGACGCAGGGTTTCTCTCACGGTCAGCTTGTCCAAACCATTCGGGGCGGCGAAGGCCACTATAGAGCAGAATCCGAACATGATTGCGTCCAGCATCTCCTGTCCGTGCTCGCCCAGCGGCCTGTCGAGAATGTCTTCACCGGACGCACTCCCGAACATCTGTCTGGCGAGTGCAATGACCGTTTCTCGAGTGAGCGGCTTCACCTGAGGAGACTGTCCCATTGACATCAGTCACACCTCACTGATGAGTCGGAACGCATCGCGAGATGCGCTGTTACTGACTCGCCATGATGTCGTCGACGAGATTGTCGACCGTCTTCTGGGGGTCCATATCGCCTGTGAAGCTGATACCGGACTCGAAGGCCACTCGGTCGATGACCCTGACGATGGCACCTCCTAGACGAGTCGCGCCGGTGACCCCTTCGACTGAAGTCTGGCGCTTGCCGACCACCAGCTCGGTTGCTTGTGTAGGCGGCATGGAGAGTTCCTCCGCAACGATCCGCTTCACCGCGGCTTCCACTTCTTCGCGTGTCACCTGGATCTCCTTGCGAATTCAAACAACCGACCTACTGTGATGATGCAACAAGGTTATGATCGAGAGTGTTTTTTAGGAAAGAGCAACGCCAGTATGCTACCGGCGTTGCTGTGTCTTGTCAATCGTGCCGTCGCCCTACTTCCCTGTGATACCGTTCTGAAGCTGGCGAAACAGCTCGACCGCCTGCGGGCCAGCAGAGTGCTGGAGCTGGTCAATAAGTGCCGTCGCGCCAGCAACATCGCTTAAACTCTTCAAGGCTTCGGCGCCCCCGGGGAACGCGCTCAACCGACGCACCATTTCCCAATCCACCTCGCTTAAACTCCGGAACGCTTGCGGCAGAAGCGGCAAGAGCACCGCGGAGACAGAAAGAATCCAGCTTGCCAGCTGTGAACGGGCAATGGGTGCCATCGCCACTGCCAGCACCGGAAATCTACCAATGAGATGAAAAATAACCCCGAGAATAAGCACGCCTTCAATGAGGCCGAGGAGGGCTCCGAGCGAGCGATTGATGAGCCGAAGTCCCGGCACGATGGCCATGACGTTGTAGAACTTCTCGAGAAGCCAAAACACGGCCCCAATGCCGCGGTTGACGAGGACGAACAGCGCGACATAGGCGATGAAGCGGGCAAGAGACTCTTGACCACCAACGAGAAAAAGGATTTTTGTCGCTACCAGCGCATAGGTCTTGCCGGCAATAATGAGACCGACCGCAAGGCCCACGAGCGAGCCCACCGCGTGAATGAGCCCGAAACGATACCCAGCACCGGCAAAAAGGAGAAGCGTGATGAGAAGAATAAGATCGAAGAGGGACATAACGGTGAAAGCTTATTAGCTTGTAGCTTATTAGCTTTTTAGGTATACAACAAGTTCACTTCAATGCGAACAAGCTAATCAGCTAAGAAGCTACCGCAATGGCGGAAACAATGGCGCCCCGCGCTCGATAGCGACTTTTGGAGGAACCAAAGGCGCCCCCCACTCTTGCGCCTCCCGCAACGGACGTTTCATGACATCGGTCCAAACTCCGAGGGAACGCAAAATCGCCTCCGCAGTTTGCGGCAGCAGCGGCAAAAGCATCCAACCGCAATGGCGCAACGCCTCGAGCAAAACAGAAATCACGCTCTCTCGCTCTTTCGCTTCTTTCTCCCACGGCTTGTACTTCTCGATGAGGCCGTCAAGCGTTCGCAGGTAGGCCCAAAGCGCCTCGAGCGCCGCATGGGGAGCACACGTATCCATCGCCTCGGTATACGCGCGCCACGTCGCGGCAGTCATCGCAGCGACATCATCAAGCCTACTACTTGAGGCCCTACGATCCCCGGGACGCACTCGTGTTCGATTGAAGGACGCCCCGAGCGTGAGAATGCGTCGCGAGAGGTTCCCGATCCCGCGCTGAAGATCGGCGGTATACCGACCTTCGAGCTTCGCGATGCTAAAATCTCCATCCTCGCCAAAGGGAATCTCACGCATGACAAAGTAGCGCAACGCGTCGTTGCCGTATTTCCCAACGATCTCGATCGGACTCGTGACATTGCCGAGCGACTTGCTCATCTTCTGACCCTCCACGGTGAAGAACCCGTGCGCAAAAATCCGCCGGGGCAAAGGCAATCCGGCAGAGAGCAACATTGCCGGCCAGAGCGCGGCATGAAACTTCAGAATGTCCTTGCCGACAATATGAAGATCTGCCGGCCAGAGTTGTCTGAAACGCCGTTCGTTTGTCCCGTATCCCGCTGCGGTTAAATAATTGATGAGCGCGTCAAACCAGACATAAATCGCCTGCTCCTTGTTCCCCGGCACCGCAATGCCCGTCGCCACTCCCCCACTATACTCACTGGTCTTCCAACGGCGGGAAATGCTGATATCGCCAAAGGCGCTCCGTAAGTAGTTCAGCACCTCGTTGCGGCGCGACACCGGTGCGATAAAATCAGGATTTTGCTCAATGTGACTGATGACGTCGTCGCGGTACTTTGCAGCGCGGAAAAAGAAATTCCGCTCTTTGAGCTTTTGCGGCAGGTTTCGGTGGAGAGCGCATCGTCCCTCAACAAGGTCGGTCATCGCGAGGAACGCCTCGCAGCCCGTGCAGTAGAGCCCCTCGTATTCCCCCTCGTAAATATCCCCGGCGCGCTCGACCGCTTTCCAGAACTTCGTCACCGCTTTAAGATGACGCGCCTCGGTGGTCCGGATGAAATCATCGTTCGTGAGCGCCAGGGTATCCCATGTCATCTGCCACGCCGCGCTCATGTGATCAAGATACTTCCCAAGATCCTTCTCTCCCGAAGCCTCGGCAGCCTCGACGTTCTTCTGGCTGTTCTCGTCAGTGCCGGTGAGGAAAAAGACATCCTCCCCTTTCATGCGGTGCCAGCGCGCAATCGCATCCGCCACAATGGTCGTGTACGCGTGCCCAATGTGCGGCTTGTCGTTGATGTAGTAAATCGGAGTGGTGAGGTAGAACTTTCCCATACTGAGGAAATCCGAATGTCAAAACCCAAATTTCAAATCAAATTCAAAATCAGAATTGTTTTGACATTTGGACTTTTGTATTTGACATTCCATCATTCTTGCCCCGCGGGGCAAGAATGATCGTGTACTCCCCTTTTACCGGTTCTGCTGCCACTTTTTCGAGCACCGCCGCAATTGTTCCGCGGCTGATCGTCTCGTACACTTTCGTGAGTTCCCGACAGACAACAATGCGACGCTCCAAGCTAGTGGCGCTTTCGAGTTCCCGGAGGGAGCGCAAAATGCGATACGGACTCTCGAAAAAGACCGCGGTGACCGGACATTGCGAAAGCTCGAGAAAATAACTTCGCCGTCCTTTTTTGGACGGCGGAAATCCCCAAAAGTAAAAGTGATCTGCCGGAAACCCCGCAATCGAAAGCGCTGCAGTCACTGCGCTTGCTCCCGGCACTGCGGTGATCCGGGCGCCCGGAAGCTCGCGAGAGACGATCTCAACCAACGTGCCTCCGGGGTCTGAAATCACCGGCGTACCGGCGCAGGTAACATAGGCCACATACTTTCCTTCCCGGAGCAACCCCAAAATTTGTCCTGCGTTTTTCGACCGCTGCCGCCAAACCATCACGGGTTTGTGAATTTGAAAGTGCGTGAGCAAGCGGCGCGTGTCATTTGGGGTTTCGCACACCACCACATCGGCGCTTTTGAGCGTTTCCAGCGCACGCAACGTCATATCCTTAAGATTGCCAATCGGAGTTGCGATAATAGAGAGCGCGCCAAACATGGGTATACTCTAGCTAATTCTCGCCCGTTTGGCTATAGTAGGACCTACACGTTTGGGCAAATTTATTGTTCGAGCGGAGGCTCGTCAGACGAGCCGCAGTCGAGAACTACTGAAAACAAGGTACTTCTCGACTCCCCCGATCGCGATCGGGGTCGCTCGAAGGATAAAATCAGACAAACGCGTAAGTCCTAAGTGTGTATCACGTAACACTATTTGGAATTTGGATTTTGTTATTTGGAATTTCGATAATCGGGGCATAGTATATCGGTAGTACGCACGCTTCGGGTGCGTGAAGGCTGGGT
>CAZNTM010000003.1:0-29672 GCA_964576005.1 uncultured Gammaproteobacteria bacterium | reverse complement strand
TAGCTGTTAGAAGTTGAGAGAATAAAAACAAAATCGCCAAACCTAAAAGCTAAAACCTAAAAGCTAAAAGCTTTCAACAATCTCCTGTCCCACCGGCACGAGGGTGATCCAAACTCTCCCCGGCGGCAGGGTCAACAAAACCCCGTCGGCAGAAGTAAACGAGTACGGTTTTCCCTCTGCCCGCTGCCAGGTTAGTCTCTGCTTTCCATTTGGGGTAAGCTGCCATGCGGTTCCGCGGCCGGTCGTGGTGATCCGGCGTCGTCCAATCGCGTCAGTGACCACGACCGCGGTCTCAACAACAAAGACGTTTGTTGCGCTGATGAGCTCTCCCTCCGCATCGCGCTGGGGAGCATCTCCGTGAGCGCGGACAAACACTGCTGCCGCCGGATCATAGCGCCAAGACAGCGCTGCCTCTGGAGGCGGAGGATACCCGGTGAAGGAAAACGCGATAAACTCGTCCTTTTTCCTTGCGACTTTTAATTTCTTCCCTTTCCATTGCCACGGCATCTCAAGCGTTGAAAGCTCAATGCGGAAATTTGCAATTGCCTGGAGAAGTAATGCCGGACGGGTAAAAATACGATGGGGGTCAGCGCGTTTCATGTCGCGGAAAAAATGCCCGCCATGCCCAAACTCATTGAGCGTCGGCAGCGTGCTTCGACGCGCGAGCCGGAGCGCTTCAGGAGAGCCTCCGACATGCGCAATGGGTGTCTGGTACCCTTCGGCTAAGGAGAGAAAGTACGGCCGCAACGACCGCACCGGCCCAATCTTCGACAACTGACAACTGACAACTGACAACTGACAATCGAACTCGTAGAATGCGAGCCAACGGGTAATCCCGGCCTCAACCGGCGCTTCGATGACAAGGCCGGCATTGCGAACTCCAGCCGGAGGTCTGCCCTCGCGCATGTTGTCAATAATGACCGAAAAACGCGCCGCGGTCGCTTCACTCATCGGCTGCCCGTCGAAAACGCGACGAAATGGCGGTGGAACCTCGTGTTGGAAAATAAGTTGCGAAAAGGTCAACTCACGACCGCTGCGTTCTTGTGCGAGGAAAATGGAAGCAGCGGCGATGCCCAAAAGAAAAAGAAGAGCGAGCGATGGTCCACTCGCCCGCCGCACGGTCCAGGAGTTTAGCCGTTTGACCCGTTTCATTCCTTCTTCGGCTTTACCTCGGGTGTCGCTTCTTCTTCGGCTTCGGCTTTGGGCTTCTTGCCGACGACTTCGACCTGTGCCACGTCTGCCTCTGGCTTTGCAGTCTCCACGACCTCTGCTTTGGATTCCTGGATGATGACCACCATGTCCTCCGGGTCATACTTGAGGACAATCCCCTTGGGAATGGTAAGGTCCCTGACCCGAACCGCATCACCAATGGCATTCAGCCCCCCGAGGTCAACGGTAATAGAAGCAACGAGATCTTTTGGCAGACACTCGATGGTGAAGGTGTTGAGCAATTTTACGAGCACACCGCCGAGCTCCTTCACCGCGCGTGAGGTGCCGACGAGCTCGATCGGCACAGAGGTCGTCAACCGTTCTTCCATGCGCAGGCGGTGGAAGTCCACGTGGATCGGATCGTCACTGCTCATGTCGCGTTGGACATCTTGGACCACCGCAGGAACCGGCGTTGCACTCTCGATCTGAAGTTCAACGAGTGGGGTCGCATGGGCCCGGCGGAGAAAACGCTGGAAGTCCTTTTTCGCAAGTGAGAGCGACTCGCTCGGAAATCCATGACCGTACACCACGGCAGGGATCATGCTCTCACCGCTCTGATGGCGCAACCGTCGACCGGAAATTGTCCGTTTACTGCAGGAAAGAGGAAAGGCGTCCATAACATTCGTCATGATTCACTTGCCATCCAATAAGAGGACTGGCTCACAAGGGCATGCATCAAGAGCACATCATCAGCGCTCACGTGCTGCTGGCTGGAAAATCGCCCCACTTCATCGTAGCCAAGATCCGTGAGCATCGAGAGCGCAGAGACGCCATGGGGATCGCTCGTCACGAGCACGAGCAGGCAGCTCGAACACTTCCGGCACTGCACATGCATGAGGTGCCCATCCTCGCGTTCCTCCAACACCCGCGCCTCCGTGAGATGGTGGGACGACTCGCAGACCGGACAGTACGATAGCAGCTTGCCCTGTCGTGAAGGGGGCGGGGAACGCCGTTGACGCTTCTCTGCCATAAACAAAAAAAGACTCTCAAAGAAAACTATACTGCATTGAGAACCTCGTCGTCAACCACTCCGGCTATTGCGCCCGTTCAAGCGTCACTGCCGCAATGATGAGTTGTACGCGAGGGTCATCATCGAGAATCTCAAAGCGACGAAGTCGAACCGGTTCGTCAGGACGAAAACCGCCCCAGTAGAGATTCCCTTCGTATTCAAGATGTTTGGTTGAGCCAAAAGAAGCAACCGGTGGCCACCCTTGCGTGCGCTCCCACGGTGAAAGCGCTATTGAGCGCTCCAAGTATGTGTCATCGCCCACTTGCAGACGAAGCTTCATCGCTGGCGGACGACCTTCATCCCATGCCTGCTCACACCCGCTGCAGGAATAGAGGTAGTAAATCCCTGAAACGCGCTCGCGATCGACGCTCACAGAACGGCTGGAGGTCTGGGCGCGGGGAGTGAATGCCGCGATATTATTGCCTCCGACGCGGACGCGGAAGGGAACCCGTTCGAATGTCTGCGCTTCGCTCGTAAACCATCGCGCGTAGCCATCACCGGTCTCGGGAAACGCCTGTGCATGCGTGGTATTCATCCACGCGCTAATATCAAGCGGCAGATACCGCGATGCCGGCAGACTGCTGACACTCTGCTCCTCTAACGACGATTCTTTTGATTCTGAAGCGGTTTGTGACTGCGATGGCGACATCACCGGCAGGATCACTTGGGGCTGCTCCTCCGTCGTGCTGGAACGCGTTTGCTTCGACGGCCACGGCTGACCGTTGACCGTGATCGAGCGAACGATTCCGCGACCGGTTCGATCAACAGTCACGTGTGCGAGCGATTCCACGTTACGGCCCCAAGGAAGCGTCCCGCTGCCTTCGGGGATAAAATACTGTTCAATGCCGTACTGGACACTCACCGCTGTCTCGCGCCCGACGTCCAACGAGCGACCGCCAAGGTCTTCCGCGCTCTCCCGCCCCCCGCGAACCACTCGCCCGGCGAGAAATACAGCGCCAGATTCCAGCGGTCGCTCGACGCTCACCCGCTCGGCAACCCACACGCTACCGCGCGGAGCAAGCAGCACAAAGAGCTGTGCGCCATTGGCAATACGACCGTCCGTAAAGAGCGCCCGATCAAGCGTTGAAATGTCATATTGAAACGTAACATAATCCCCACGCAGCCAATCTCGAGGATCTACTGGCGCGATCCGTAAAATCACCTCTGTCCCGCCATGAAGGATCGACAGCCGCAAAAGGATGACGAGAGCAACAAGCAGCAACTGCAGAAGCAGCGCCAATAAAAACTTTGCTGACTTGGAAAAGAGGAATCCGCTTCTCATAACGGTTATGGTTGTGGCGGAATTGCTCTGGCGATCGCCGCAAGCATTGCGCGCCGTCCTTTCTCCATCAGCCAACCAATCCCAAGCAAGAGCACGCCAGCGCCGATGAAAAACACGCTCTTATCAAGGAAGGTGAAGAACCAATCGAAATACTTCACCGCGATGAGAAGGAAGAGGACAACGGTTCCGGTATTAATAAGCAGATTGCTCCGCTGTCGGTAGCCCAACAGCAATGTAATAATCGTACTAGCAAACGCAAGAAGATTCGTCATGACCGCCCAAAAGACGCCATACCCATTCAGCTTCCCCACCGCTCCGATCGTTGGCGCATGAGGAAATAACACGGTGCCAACACTCGCGAGGACGAGTACCGACAGGAATACAAACTCGGGGCTTATCGGCATGCGCGCCAGTAGGACTATGCTTGCCGCCACTGCGATGAGAACGGTATAGACGACCAATGGAATAGCGGCGGCGGAAAAATGCGGGAGCGTATGAACCTGTTGACCCAACGCGCGAAGTCCAGACTCCGACGAAAGCCAAAACAAAAGAATAAAGACGGGCACCAATCCGAAAATCGTGAGGCGTTGCTCCCAACGCTCTGGGAGAAAATTTCCACTCCACCACGAGACAATAAGACCTACCGCAAGTGCCGCCACAAGCAAGACAACGACGCTTGCTGGAGTAAGCAGGCCGGGTGCTCTCTGCCAAAAAAGAATGGAGAAAAACTGAACCAGAAATAATATCATCGTCGCCGCGCGACCGGTCGCGCGCAAAGAAAGATCATGCCGAAAAACTCCCCACACGAGCATTCCAACGGACATAAGAAGCGCAAGAACGTGAAAGACGCTATACCAGAACACCCCAAGGCCAGAAAGCGCGCCACTGTTCTCAACGATAACCATTTGTAAAGGCACAAGACTCAACAGAATCCAGAAGGCGGCCACAGCGCTTGCTGCTGATACCTCGGACCCCTGGAGGACGCGCCAACGCCAACCAAGGGCAGCGCTGCTGACGAACGCTGCAATAAAGATGACGACCGAGAGATCGAGCTGCCAGCTCTTCATCCACAGCGCGCCTTTCGTCATCGTTTGGAAAGCAACCATCCCATCGGTTGTTGAAAAAAGCATTGGAGCTGCGGCAATGCCAAGGCCACCGAGGATAACATACACGATGGAAAAACGTTTCCACCGAGCTGCCCTGCCATGAAGCCGACCAACCAACAGCAACAGCAACATAAACAGCGCAAGCCCGCTCACGACGATGCTTGTTTTTAGATCAGCGACTGCCCAGTACGCGGCTTGCGCGCCCCACCAGACCACTGCGTACACAACGCTTACCGCGAGCGTCCATGTCGCCGCCGTGGCATACGAAAGCACAAACCCAAAGACGCTCGTGAGCAGCAACACGAACCGCCAAGACAACGGATCGCCCATGTTGCGATTGAGCGCGAAGAGCATGAGGCTGAAAAACAACAACGAGAAGAGAAAGAAAAACTCACTCACCGCCTCTTCGCGAGATCGTGCGATGTCTAATTCACTCTTTTGACGCCGAGCATCCCCGGACCGATGGCGACCACGGAAACGACGGATAACAAACCAAACAATCAGCAGCACGACAACAAGCCAGAGCACATTGGCAAGATATCCAAACACAACACTCATTATCCCGAGGGACCCCATACGCATCACGTTGACTCTTTCATCGGCGCCCGACGATGAATCGCCCATCCCGCAAGCGCGCTTACGACCGTCATCGCAAACAGCAGCGCTGCCGAGGTAAACAGAAATGAAGAGTCATTCGTAAAAAACATGAACGGATGACCAAAAAGGACGATAACTCCAAGAACCACAGCAAGATAAAAAAGCGGGAACCACTCAACCGCAAACGCCATTGCAATAACCCCGAACATCCACAAGAGAAAGCCGTCCGGCCAGTTCGCCCGAATTTGAAAAAGCTGGGCAGTGAGGAAAATCGCCCCTCCATAGATAAGCGATCCGAGCAAAAGCAGCGCTTCTCCGGTCCGTGCCGCCTGCCATCGCTCTTTGAAAAACCAGCCCAAGACATCGGCGACAAGCATCGCGCCCACGACCACCCCAAGCTTCATCCCGCGCGTCATCTCCTGCCAATTCGAAGCGATAAAAGAGAAGATTCCAAGGCCTACGAGAATGGCGCCGCCGAGAAGCACGATGCGGACGGTTCGCTGCTTGGAATCTTCCGCAGGCTCCGCACGTGCTGTTTGTGCGGTTGCCGCTGCCTGCGGTTTATCAGTCGCAGAAAGATGGGCTTGAATAACATCCACCGTCCACCCTTGAGCAAGCAACGCCGAAAAGATCGCTTCATTGGAAGTTCCCTTTGCATGCTCGGAAGCGATGTAATCGGAAAGTTGCTGCGACATATCCACAGGAACTATAGCATAAACGCGGAAACGCTTTAGTTAACCAAAAACCACTGCTTCCTCTCGAACCCGTAATGGAGCATTCTTGAGAATATTCATGAGCACGCCGATCATCCCGAGGTGCACGACCAGAGAAGAGCCGCCAGCGCTCATGAGCGGCAACGCCAAGCCGGTAACAGGAAAGAGTGAAAGCGCGATCGCCATGGGGATGATTGCCTCCCAAAACAACAACAGAATCAGCGCCAGCGTAAAAAAAGCTGCGAATTCCTCAACGAGACGCGGGAGCAAATACAGGAGGCTGCCAAGCACCGCTACCCAGAGAACGTAGACCATGGTCATGCCGACAAGACCGAAGGTCTCCCCGACCACGGCAAACAAGAAATCGCTCTGCGCTTCCGGAAGAAACCGCAATTGCGACTGCGGCCCTTGGGCAAACCCCAAGCCGAACATCCCTCCGGAACCAATCGCGGTGAGCGACTGGCGGATGTTGTAGCCGCTGCCCTGCGGATCCCGGATGGGATCGAGGAAGGTGAGGATGCGCTCCTTCTGGTAGGGCCGAAACACCCCGAACCAGAGCGTTGCGGCGACCACCGCCGTGGCAAACCCCATGACCGCGAGTTCACGGCGGCCAAGCCCCATGGCGAGCAAGAACGAGATCCACACGAAGACGAACAGGGCCGCGGTGCCAAAATCCGGCTGAAAGAAAATGAGCAGCGAGAACGTGACCGTCCCGAGCAGTGTGGCGAGCAGGTGACGGAGCTCTCTTACATGACGGGTCCAGCGGCTCGCGTACTGGGCAAGGAAGACGACAAAGGAAAACTTCGCCACCTCGCTTACCTGAAGGGTCATGCCCCCGACCATGAACCACGCGCGGATCCCGCGGATGGGAACGCCAAACACGAGCACGGCAAGCAAAAGCATGGTCGTTGCCGCAAAGAGGATGGGATGGACCGACTTCCAAAAACGGTAATCGAGGTTGGCGAGCAGGACCGCGAGGACCACACCAGTACCCAGCGCGCCGAGTTGTCGTAAAAAGACCTCGCGCTGCGACGCTCCCGCGCTGCCGAACAATAAACTCGCGAACACGAGCAATCCGATGAGAATCAACAACGTCACCGCGGCGACAAACACAATTGTCTCCGGTCGGGAAAACACCTCGCGCCAGAGCACGACCGGAGAGCGCACCGTCGGCATGACGGCAACGCGAGCGCGCCTGAACCTCATAACGACCCGGGTGGGGGGATGAACCGGTTGCTCCAATCGAGCAAATCCACATGCGGCTCAACCGCAATGGATTGAATTGCCCCCACCGCTTCCTTCCACTGCACGTCAACCATCCGCGACTCCCCGCTTCTCACGCGTTCGAGCACGACGCGATTCACCGCTGCAATAGAAGAACCGCGCCGAAGCACAATAACGACCGGGAGCTGCTGGAGATGAAACGCAGTCTGGTTCATCACCCGGAAACGGACCCCAACCGCACCACGATCTGTAGCGGCAGAACGCTCGATATCGCTTATGCGGATTGTTCCGCTTTTTTCAAGAAAGCCCGCATAGGTTCCTTCTTGGTGGGCGTTCGTACGCCGCCAGCGGACAAGCAGAGGCTCGAGCGTCACCGAATCCATGGCCAGTCTCGGCAACCCCAACGCCACCAGATGCGTGCGAGCTCCCGGAGCGATCACGTCGGTATACGGACCAAGGATTCCTGCCGGCGTGCGGAAGGTATACGTGACCTTGGCAGTAAACTCCTCATTCGGATTCTCTGCGGCAATGACCACATCCATGGTCTTGTCTTGGACAATGGCAACCGTGGCGCCGATTTCTAAAGGAGCGGCGGCATCGCGGGCGCGGATGAGGGATGGAGAAACAAGCTCCTGATTCATTGTCGCGCGAGCGCGATACTTCCCAATATCGAGGCCGACAAACACCAACGCCGGCAAAAGCAGAAAAACATCGAGGATAACGAGAAGCGCCACAGCAGCGCGACGAAGCTGCGCGCGATGCGCAAGGTACCAAAGGCTCTGCTTTATTTCTTTCTCGGAAAGCGGTTCAAAAGCTCCTTGGGGCATAGATCGAAAAGGCCTTGCCCAAGTATACCGCCTTTGCTATACTTTGGCTATGAAACTGCCACGAATCCTCGTGATCGGCGACGCGATGATCGATCACTTCTTGTTTTTAAGCGACGCAACCGTCAACTGTGAACTCAAGCCAGACACCTGTTTGCTCTGCGTGCGGTTTGGGGACAAAATCCCCGTGGACCGCTACGCGGCGACGGTCGCCGGCAATGCGGCAAACGTCGCGGTCGGGCTCTGCCGGTTAGGGCTTGCCTCTTCCCTTTTTACCGTCGTCGGCCAGGACGTTGGGGGGCGCGAAATTCTCCACCGCCTCAAGCGCGAGGGGGTGGAAACCCGCTGGCTCACGCTCCAGGAAGGCGTACACACGAATGTCTCGGCCGTCGTGAGCTTTCATGGAGAGCGGACCATTCTTATCCACCATGAACCGCGTCACTACCCACCGCTGCCGCAACAGCATTTTGGGTGGGTGTACTTCACCTCCATTGGACCAGAGCTCAAGGAGGTCCGGCGCATGCAGCACGCGGTACGCGCGTTGCTTACCCGCGACGGAACCAAGCTCGCCTATAATCCGGGATCGTTTCAACTGCGCCTTCCTCATAAGCAGTTCGTTGACCTTCTGCCCTACACCCACGTGCTCTTCGTCAACAAAGAGGAAGCGCAACTCATTGCGGGATTGCGGCGCGCTCCGGAAAAACCGCAGGACCTTCTCTTTGCGCTGGCAAAGTACAAAACCCCCATGATTGTCATGACTGATGGCCCCAAGGGCTCTTTTGCCTACGATCACCACCGCGTGCTCTTCTGCGAGTCGTTTCCGGGGCGCGCGCTCGAACGCACCGGGGCCGGAGACAGCTTTGGTGCTGGCGTTGTTGCGGCGCTTGCCTGTGGCAAAGACCTCGGTGAGGCTCTGCGCTATGGCTCTGCGAACTCGGCTTCCGTGGTCCAGCAAATCGGTCCGCAAGCCGGGTTGCTTCATGCCAATGAGATGCAGCGAATGCTCAAGAAGTATAAACGCATAAAGCCGCGACAACTATAAGCGTTACGAAACTACGAAAGCGCTACGAAAACTACAAAACGCTCCGTCATCCTGAGCGAAGCGAAGGATCCCGTGTTCGTAGGATTCGTAGCTATTTTGTAGGTTCGTAACAGAGTCCCTATGCCAAAAAAATCCCCTGCCTCCACCAAAGAATACTCTTCCGAATCCATCACGGTGCTTGAGGGCCTAGACCCGGTGCGCAAGCGTCCGGGCATGTACATCGGTTCCACCGGCCCGGAAGGGCTTCATCACCTCGTGTGGGAAGTCGTGGATAATTCTTTAACGTACGACACTCCATTGCTTATCGAGCAAGCGGGACGAGTCGCGCTAAAAAAAATTGGCCCATTCATTGACGAAGCCATTCAAACGAATCGCCTGCAGACCCGACAAGGCAGTAAAACAGAAATTCTCCGCGATCCGCACGGCCTGCGCGCATTGAGTTTCGATCCCGAAACGCTCAAACTCTCCTGGACGCGCGTTTCAAGTCTTATCCGTCACCAAGTCAATAGCCCGATCTACGAGATTACCCTACAGAATAATCGGAAAATTGAGGTGACAGAGTACCATTCGCTCTTCACGCTCTCGCGGGGCAAGGTCATTCCCATACGCGCCGCAGAACTCGAGGAGCACAGCGCGGTCATTGTCCCGAGACAATTCGCCGAACCCTTGGCATACCTCACCACCCTGAATCTCATCGACGAACTCCTCAACCTTCCTGCCGAGGAAACCGCGCCGATCACCCTTACGGGAGTTCGGCATCTGCTTTCGGATGTGTATAAACCCTTTATCAAAAAGCTCAACGCGAGACATGGCACGCGCTGGAGCAACATCTTCTACGACTACAGACGATATGATTATCTCCCCTTCAATGTTCTCCGAGACCTGCCGGAGAACCTTCGCCGGCCATTTGACACTGCTCGCCTCAAGAATAAACGCAGAGATGATTTTTCGATCCCAGTGACTCTTCCGGTGAACGAATCCCTGGTCGAACTCCTTGGGCTGTACGCGGCAGAGGGCACAACGCTGCGGTCGAAAAAAACTAACCGCGTCGTCTGGAGTTTTGGGAAGACCGAGCACGTTCTCATCCAATACACGCAACAACTCATCGCGCATGTTTTCGGCTACCAAGCAATCCCGCACGCGTCGCACGACTCTGCAGCCACCATTGCGATTGATTCCCTGCTGGTGAGCACTCTTTTTCGATCCGTATTTAACGCGGGAACGGACAGTCACACCAAATGCGTCCCCTCGCTTATTTTGAACGTCCGACCGCAGCTACGTGAACGCTTCCTCATTGCCTACCTCGCCGGCGATGGGTATCCGGCCTCGGAGTTTACCAGCCACCTCATTGCCGATACGAACCCGGGGTCAGACTCCCGAGCAAAGTTCCAGGCGATCTCTGCCAGTACTGAACTCATCAACGGACTCACCTATCTCCTTTTTTCACTTGGGAAGACCTTTTCGGTTCATACAATCCTCGCAAACAAAACACCCAGACCAATCTCAATCCGCTATCGAGGGAGAGAGCGACGCTCAACAATTCAATCCTCTGGCGCCAAAACCATCGACTTCTACTGGAACACAAACTCATCCTACCTCGACCGAATCCCGATCCCTGCTGCGGTCTCAAGCGTGTCTTGGAAACGACCCTTGAGGTTCTCCCTTGATCTTCATGGGGGAGCGACACGCGAGAAGTTATCTGCCCTTGCCACAGCAGAACGCGTCGCTCTCTATCCAGGAGTGGAGACATTTATCGCTTCGGACCTCGGCGTCTTGCGAGTGAAACGCATTCGCAAAATTCGCTATGCTCGCCCGTGGGTCTATGATATTTCAGTGCCAAACGGAGAAAACTTTGTCGCTGGGTTCTCCCCTATTGTCGCACACAACAGTACAGACGAAGCCATGGCTGGGCATGCGAAACACATCAGCGTGGAACTCTTACCCAAACACGCCGTAAAGGTTAGCGACGACGGCCGAGGTATTCCGGTAGACATCCATAAACAATACAAGGTCTCGGCTCTTGAACTTGTACTGACCAAACTGCACGCCGGAGGCAAGTTTGATCAGCGCACGTACAAGGTAGCCGGGGGGCTGCACGGAGTTGGCGTCTCGGTCGTGAATGCGCTTTCTGAACATTTGTCGGCCGAGGTGCACCGCGATGGCAAAATCCACCTCCAAGAATATGAGCGAGGGGTTCCGCTCAAGAAAGTGCGCGCTACCGGCACGACAAAGCGCACCGGCACCACGATTACGTTTACCGCTGATCCAAAAATTTTTAGCGAAATCCACTTTTCCTACAGCAGCATCCGCGATCACCTCCGGCAACAGGCGTACCTCACGCCCGGCGTTTCCTACACCCTCGAAGACCGCCGCGAACAGCCGGAAACAACCGATCCCTCCTACACGTTCTACTTTGAACGCGGCATTGCAGCCTACGTCGAACATCTCAATGCTCATAAACCGCCAAAACAAGAGGCGATCTTCTTTACGAGCAAAGACTTTGAATCCACGCATGTCGAAATTGCGCTGCAGTACACCGACGACTACCAAGAGCAACTCCTCGCGTTTACGAACAACATCATCAACCCCGAAGGCGGCACGCATTTGCAAGGGTTCCGTACTGCGCTTACCCGCACGATCAATGCCTATGCAAGGAACAAAGGCTACCTCAAAGAAAAGGATGAGAATGTCTCTGGAGAAGACGTGCGCGAGGGGCTCACCGCCGTGCTCTCGATTAAAATTCCCGACCCCCAATTTGAAGGCCAGACAAAAGCAAAGCTCGGCAACCCTGAAGTGCGTGCGGCAGTTGAGACGATCTTTGCCGAACAATTCGGGGCATTCCTCGAAGAGCACCCAAGAGATGCGGAGCGCATCACCGAAAAGAGTTTACTTGCCAGCCGTGCCCGGCTTGCTGCGCGAGCTGCGCGAGAATCCGTGCTTCGCAAAGGCGCGCTTGATGGTCTAACGCTTCCGGGCAAACTCGCAGATTGTTCCACAAAAGATCCCAAACGCAGCGAATTATTTATCGTCGAAGGCGACAGCGCCGGAGGGTGTTTTTCTGGGGACACAAAAGTTGCGCTCGCTGACGGACGCTCCCTCTCGTTTCTCGATCTTATACGAGAACACAGCGAAGGGAAACAAAACTATTGTTATACAATTGGGGATGACGGCAATGTCGCCATCGCGCCAATTCATGATCCGCGGAAAACCAAATCCCATGTCGAGGTCGTGAAGGTCACACTTGATACGGGCGAAACTCTGACCTGCACCCTAGATCACCAGTTCATGCTTCGCGATGGTGCCTATAAACTTGCACGCGAGCTCACCACAAGGGACTCCCTGATGCCGCTCTATCGTCAGATCTCGCGGCTGGGAAAACGTATTACTATTAAAGGGTACGAACTCGTTCACTCTCCTGCAAATCATCGCTGGATCTTTACTCATCTCTTGGCCGATGCCTACAATATCGCACAGGGAAGATACGCAAAATCATCCGGCGATGTCGTCCATCACATTGATTTTAATAAACGGAACAACAATCCAAACAATTTGGTGCGCCTCGGGAAGATGGACCACCTCATGCACCACACCCGCAACTTGAACAAAACGCTCCATAACGAAGAAACAAAGGCGAAAGCTCGCCTCGCGCACCAGAGACCGGAATACAAAGAAAAAATCAGGTCAATAATGAGTGCCCCTCGAATGAGAAAAGCGCTTTCCATTCGGGCAAGAAAGCAGTGGGAAAATCAGGAATATAAAAAGTACATGACGGAAAAATTTCTTCAGTTCTACAAACAGAACACCCATTATCGCGAGACGCTTTTGAGTCGTTTATATGCGCAACAAAAAGAATATTGGAGCAATCCGGAAAATAAAAAAACACAGTCGGAACGGACAACCCGGTTTTTTACGGAACATCCTTCGAGAAAGAGACTTCTCTCTCAACTTGCCATACGGCAATGGACGGATTCTGGGCTGCGGCAATGGCGAAGGGAGAAGACTCGCACGCAGTGGACTCCGGCTTTCCGTACTCAACGGAAGATGACCTACAACCAAACCTATCTCCAGAAGGCCTTGAGCGCTTTGCATGATATTTATGCAAAGAATGGAGTAGTAGACATCCGCGCGTATGAATCGCTCCGGAAAAAAGAAAATGACAAGTCCCTCCTTCGCTTTGATACAATCGTTAGTCGGTTCTTTGGTGGAGACACCGCACTCCTAGAGCAAGCTGCGCGACATTACAATCACAAAATCATTTCTGTTGAAAAGCTCTGCACTCGGATAGATGTCTATGACCTCGAAGTCCCCGAGACACATAATTTTGCCCTTGAAGCTGGCATATTTGTCCACAACAGCAGCAAACAAGGTCGAGACCGCGAAACGCAAGCCATCCTGCCGCTGCGGGGGAAAATCTTAAACGTTGAGCGCGCGCGTCTGGACAAGATGCTCGCAAACAATGAGTTAAAGTCGCTCATCATTGCTTTGGGAACCAATATCGGGGAGCAATTTGACGCAACGAAACTCCGATATCACAAAATTGTCCTCATGGCAGATGCAGACTCTGTCACGGCAGACACTCCAATCCTCGTCCACGACAAAAAGAACGATATGTTTCGGCTGCTCGATATCGGAACGTTCGTGGATACCTGCGAAGATCCAAAGCGCTACAACATCGCTGCCTCAAATATTAAAAGCGGCGCCATCGAACAGCGGGCTCTCGTTGACATCGTGAAGCACCGCCGGCGCACACCGATCTATGAAATTACCACCCGCTATGGATTTTCCGTGAAGGTCACGGCCTGGCACAGTGTGTATGTTTCAACCAAGCAGGGCATTCAAGAAAAACGCGGGGACACAATTTCGCCCGGTGACGAGCTCGTGTTTGCCAAAACACTCCCAAACCCCCAGCGCGACATCCAACTTGATCTGCGCCCGTCACTGGAAAAGTACTCCCGTGATCTCGCAGTCGCACTCGAAAATGTGCCCATTGCCGATCTTCCGGATGACGCGTGGGTGGATCTCTCAAACAACTCCTGGAGGCGACTTCAACACATTCGCGAAGCGTGTGGGATTTCACGCTTCGCAATGGCCGAGCGCATCGGGGTCTATAAAACTATCATCCAACAATGGGAGACGCGGATTGACAACGTGCTCCCTCGCGCGCGTTATTTTCGCTCTTACCTCTCCGAAATTGGCGTCCAAAGCCCCCAGACAATCGGCGCGTTCGTTCCATATGCGCGCTACCAAGCCTCGAGGACTGTTGAGCCAGAGGTCTACTATAGAAATCACACAGCGCGCGTGCCAACCCACCTGTCGCTTGAAGAGTCGTGCGCCTACCTGCTCGGCTGGTACCTCGGGGACGGCTGCTTTTCTCCGACCAAAGGAAGTCCAAACCGCTTTATTCTCTCTCTTGGAACTGAAAAGCATATCTACGCTTCTCACCTCACCAAGGCGCTCTTGCTCGTGTTAAACGCTTCGACCATCCCGGCGAAAAATGCCAAGTGTCAAGAATTGCATTTTCACTCCTTTACCTTCCGCCTGCTCTTGGAATCCCTCGGGCTCCTCGGCAAGCGCGCGCACGAAAAGTTCGTGCCCGACGAGATTTTCAACGCTCGCACGACGATCAAACACGCATTTCTGCGAGGGCTGCTCGAGAGCGATGGGTCAGTCGTTATTTCTCGACCGCCCAAAGAGGGGGGAAAAATCTGTCTTAACCATACGACTGTGTCGCGGCGTCTCGCCGATGGCATCGTGACGCTCTACCGCCAACTGGGAATATTTCCGGCGATTACGCAGCGACCGCCGAGCACACACACGAGTCGGGGCATCACCTACCGAGGAAACTTTAACCGCTACGACGTGATCGTTGGCACAAGGGAGCAGCTCCGAGCCCTCGAACCGGTCTGGAAGCACCACAAGAACGCTCACGTGCTTGCCATACTTCTGGACAATGACGACCGTCGCTGGGGGCTCGGCAAACGAGCGGTGCATCCCCTTTCTACCGATCTCGTCTCCATTCCGGTCATGCGGGTTCGCAGGCTGACCAGTACCGATGAGTTTGTCTACGACCTCACCGTAGAGCGATACCCGAACTTCTTTGCGGGCAGTAGCGGTATCCTCCTGCATAACACCGACGGGGCGCATATCCGCACGTTGTTGCTCACGCTCTTCTGGCGCTATTTTCGCCAGCTCATTATGGACGGTCATATCTACATTGCCCAGCCGCCGCTCTATAAACTCACGTGGGGACAGAATGTCCGGTACGCGTACACGGATGCCGAGCGCGACCGCGTCGTTGAGGAGATGAAAAGAGAATCCAAGAAGGAAAGTCCGGCAATCACGATCCAACGCTTCAAAGGCTTGGGCGAGATGAATCCTGAACAGCTCTGGGAGACGACGATGAACCCAAGCACCCGAACCATGAAACAAGTGACGGTGGAAGATGCCGAGAAGGCCGAGGAGCTCTTCAATATCCTCATGGGCGCTGACGTTGCTCCGCGCAAGCATTTTATCACGACGCACGCAAAGGCCGTGAAGAACTTGGATATTTGACTCACTACGAAATACGAAAAAGTACGAATATACGAATAGTGTTCGGTGTGCTTCGCTATAGTCAGTCAGCAGCCCAGTCAGCAAGGGTGGCCTATTTGTCATTGCGAGCGAAGCGAAGCAATCTCCACATTGTTCGAGCGTAGTCAAGAACGTCCATGGAAGGCTCAAATCTACAAAAAAGAGCCATAGCGTACATCGATCTCATCTCTCCTCCGAGAGTACCTCTACCATGAGATCCCTGATACCAAACAATTTGGCTTCTTTGCGGCTGGGCATCCAGATATCAATACGGCGCTCGAAACGTTCGTGCATGCGGTCCTGAACCGTGAATATCTTGTCTCCAAACACCTCTGGGATCCGCAGTTGAGTGCCCAGCGATAAAAAATTTGCGGCAACAATCCCTTCCCCAACCGCCTTCCCGTTTGCCGTATGAAACGGTGTGTTATCGGTCTGGTCCGGCGTTGAGGAGTACGCGGTCACCGTCACAAATACTACTTCCTTGGGCTGCGGAGGCGGCGGCGCTGGCGGGGTAACCTCTTGCACGATGGGCGTATCCTGCGCGAGAGACACAGTTCTTTCCGGCGCCCTTCCCAACAAGAAAGAAGGGGCAACGAGCGCGGGAATCAATGCAAATCCGCAAAGAACTAAAAGCCCAGGCAATTTTTTAAGCATGGCGCCATCCTGATTCGTTTCCTGTTTGATGGCGGTATTCCTTTTATGTTTATGTTTTGGCATGCGTGTCGCGAACTTTTGCGCTCATCCATGACCACACCCCTGCGCGCAGGAGGTCTTCTTTATGTTTCAACAGCGTCGCTGCCCCAACTCCTTCTCCTGCGATGTTGTGTTCTTTTTTGAGCATCATGCACTGACCATTCAAAATTGCTCCTTGCCCAATTGCAAGTGTGAGACACTCCACATCTCCGGTGATCACACCTCCTGCGCCAATCTCAAGGGTAGAAGTGGCCTTGACCTTACCCCCGAGCACGCCATCCACCCGTACCAATTCTCCGTGGACTGCAGAAGATACCACTTTTGCGCCCTTCCCAATATGGACGTGCGCCGTTGTCTTTATGTGACCTTCAAATTCTCCCTCAATGACTATATCGCCCTCGCTTGAGAGACTTCCTTTTATCTTCGCATGAGGACTGATGCGCGTGACCTCTTTTTCGTTCGGCTTCAGAATCATACGTTCAACATTACGCTAAGGCCATCTAAAAAATGCCTCACAATAGCTTATGCTTCGAGCTAGCGAAGCGAAGTCGAGAAGTACCTAAGAAAACGGCTATGGTAGTTCTCGACAAGCTCGAACAATACGAGTGGAATTGAATTTTTAGATGGCCTCGCTCTCTCTCGTCCGTACCCTTGATGATTTCAAACGTCTTCCTGGATGCTGAACGCCATCGCCGTGGAGCGCTTTTGAAGCTGCTTTTGGCGAAAGATACGGATCCGCCTCCCACCAGGTTATTCCCAACTCTTTCGCTTTATCAACCGATGAAATAAGCAATCGAATCTTAATATTTAAGAGCTCGACATCCGCGAGTTGGATACGGATATCGCCGGCAATAACAATCCCCTTATCGAGCACCCGCTCAAGGATGTCGGCGAGGTTGGTGGCTTGAATTCCGTGGGTAATCCTTTGTTCAGGCATACGTTTTGAGGATTATTTCTCCTTTTTATGTTCGCTCTCTTCCTGGGAGTGAGGCGCTTCGCTCCCGCATACAGGACAGAAGCGATACCCTTGGTAGTAGCGCCAATTCTCTTTGCACTCCCCGCATACAATCGTGAGTGTCTCCCCGCAGCGGACACAAAAATCCTGATCACGACTGGTGACCTTTCGACATTCTGGACATCGAAATGGTTTCATATAATTGTTGCATTATGTATGATCTGCTGTGACGGTAAAAGCTTGGCTTTGCAATCACATCAGTTGCCCTAATGGGCCAAGATCACAATTGAGCTCTTTGTCTTCAATGCCAAATGCTGCCTTCATCTCTTCCATTTTTTGCTCAAGCGCCTTAAAGGTGAGTCCAAGCCGTTCCACCTCAAACTCGGTAAGGCTCCCGCCTGCAATTCTTCGCATTGCTTGACGTTCCATAAGTTTACGCAAAAGATCTATAAGCGTAAGCACAAGCTTGGCAAGACCGTGTTCAGCCTTTTTTGGAGATGCCGCCCTGATTACTGTGGGGAGTAATCTGACAGTCTTTTGTAACTTCCGCTCGAACACTTCGAGTTCTGCCCTCTGGCGTTTACGTTCTTCTGGCGTCAGCGCTCGCGCTGGCACGCCTCCAAGGCCGCGCATCCGTTCAGTGGAGGTCAACACTAACTTCAAGCTCAAATCCACAAGATCAATATCTGCAACCTGGAGCACGACCTCTCCGTCCACCACAACCCCCTTGTCAATCACCCGATCGAGCACGTCGAGGAGCGTTACTCCTCTCGAGTGAGGGATATGAGATGCCGAAAAAGTGGCAACCGGGGGATGAGGGATTCGTGACAGCCGAGCGTCGAAAATAGACGTCGTCACAGGCGAGAAAAATTATACGGGGGCCATGGACCAATAAGTTCTGCCTGAAACCCCTCTTTCTGATGCTCACGATCCCACTGCTCAAGCATCCGCTCTAGGGAATCCACCTTTTCTTCGGGAAGAAGCAGCGCGGCGTTGAGCACCATGTCCTCTGACCTGCCAGTAAATGTGCGCGGTGTCGGATTATTGAATACACATTCCTTAGAGAACGAGGACAAAAGCTCTCCAAGGCGTTCTCCCGCTTCCTGTTGTATCTTTTGCACTTTCTGATCCACGCGCTCTTGGTGTGTTTTCTCTAACAAATAGCGCCTTCCTGCTGAGCCGCGTTTTAAATTCGTTGCAAGCCGTCGGAGCTCCGGATCGCTACGGGTTAGTGTACGTGAAAGACGTTCAGCGTGAGAAAAAAGTTTCACCCCCCACTCAGACCGCCCTTGAAGATGGCACATAAGATCGTAAAGATGCGCATAACGGGTTTTGAGCATATCCTGCAGTCGGCTGCGCGAACGAAATATCGTTGCAAACTTAAAGGGAATGACTGGCGGGGCGCGCCGCATGAGTTCCTCTACCACAGCCTCGTGGTCAAGCACGCCCTCCTGAAGCCATTTCGAATTTTCAAAGTGTTTTTGCCCCTTCATCCCCTCAAAGTCAGACAGGGGAACTCGTCCCGCAATTGCTTCAAGATCGCGATAGGACACCGTCTCAAGCGCCAACGCTCTTCCTCGAATGGGAAGCACAAAACGTTTCAGACGACACTGGCCGACCGCACAACGTCCAATAGAATATGCGTAAAGGCCGTCCATACACGCTCATGTATACTGCGCAATACTACGCGGTATCCATGCGTTTGCGCATCCGTTCGCGCTCGTAACTCAACAGCTCTCCCTCTGCGCTGAACTTCACCGCATAGATGCCAAGCACATCAAACGCTTCAGGAATCGACGTTTTTTCCACTACCTCCACCCTGACCAACCAATCCTTCCCCTCCCGCGATACGCCAATGACTGCGGGAGACTTGAATCCGGTAAGCGCGGCAAGCTCTCGCTTTGCTTTTTCTGAAGTTTCTTTCAGTGTCATAGTTTGATCTTTATAAATAAGAATGACATCATACGCGCGCAGTCTCGTCTTGCAGCGCATCGAGACGTTGAAGAATCTCATTTTCTCGCCGCATGTACTCTGCTTCCGCAATCTCATCCATCTCAAAGAGCATCTGCGCTTCCTGAAGTTCAGCTTTTAGTTTCCCCACATCATCCACCATCTCTCCCTCCGCGATCTCCTGTAACTCGCGCGCAAGCGCCATAATGCCCTTCATCGGCCACCATAGAAGGAGATCGTCAATCAACAACATACCGGCATATCATTCGTGCAAGGCGAGATGGAGGTTCACGAAATTGTACGGCGGAGAAAGCACGTACTTGAATTTTATTCGTCCCTCCTGTGCCGTGGCGACGTGCATAACTGCCTTGTCAAAGGCAGCCTCCTGTTTCTTATGCACAAGAAACGCGTAATTGAGCACCATGCGATCGCTCTGTGCTTCCTTCTCTACCGTCTCTTCTGCCAAGCCACGCAGCTCCGTAACGATCGCCTCTGCCTCTTGCTTCTTCTTCTGGGCTACCATCTGGGCAACTCGCTCTCCGACCGCAATCCTTTGCGCATAACTTGCGCTCTCGCTGCTCGTGACGCGCAACGCATGCGCAACTTCTTTAAATATCTCATCCATGTTGAGCCAGAACGCTTTGAGATCAAGCTCTGTTTTGCCTTTAAGTCGCGCAAGCGCCTCATGGAATTCACCGAACTTCTCGCCAAGGAGTTTTCGCTGTACGACCTTTGCGCCTGCGACGACACCAAAACTGAACGGGAGTACCGTGTAGCGCTTCATCACTTCCTCAATCACCTTTTCATGGACAATAATCGCCTCGCGCGTGTTCACTCCGCCGTTTCCCGGCGGACGACCCACCACTGCTGCAAGATTCTTGAAGTGAATGGTGCAGATGCGGTCCTTCGGGCCTCCGAGACCAGCAATTGCAAACCGCTGGGTATGGCGTTCTTGGATAACACAGTATACATAGCACGTCCGTTCCTTTGTCATACCGCGAACACCTCAAATGAATTCCGCGCCTCTTCCTTAAAAAAGAGACTTGCCCTTCGATCGCCACCCCAAGCGTTCTTCAAGAGAGAGTCCATCACCGCGGCCGCGCAGTAAAAACCATAACCCCAGCGCAACAAGAAACGCGGGCCAGATAAATCCCCAGACGCCGCTTGAAATCACCCCGAGATTCTTCAGGAGAAACGCGATGCCAATAATGATGAGCGCGACACCGATCATACTTGTTCACGTAACATATAACATGGCATGGTTCATGGTTACTCTATGATGTCGCGCCGGAGCTTTCCAAAGAATCCTCCGTCCTTGCCAATGCCAAGCGCAATGCCTGTGGCCAGCGCAAGCGCCGCGATTGCGCCGAGCACCACGTAGCCGATGATGTGCTCTGGGACTTGAAGTTCACGAAGCGCAACAAGCACTGTGAAGATGAAGAGCGCGAGCCATGATACATTGGCCAGGAAATTTGCAGAAACAAGGCGCGCCACTTTCACGCTTCCACGAGTCAATTTACTTACGAAGTTTGCAACAACCACCCCGACAAGCAGAATGAGTGCGGCAGTAGCCACATGGATCGCATATCCGCCAAGCGTGCTGAAGAATGCAAACACCCCCGAAAACTCCACGATGGTAAGCGCGGAGACAAACGCCACAACCACAATGAACCACTCCACACACCATCCGAAGAATGCGGGGAGGTTATACTTGCCAGCGCGTCCAAGAACCTCTTTAAGCCCGATTGCCGCGCCGCCTTTATTGATTTGAAGCCGCTCACACACCCATACTACTCCCCGCTTTGCGAAGAACGCGAGAATCCCACCAACGAGAAGCACGATCACCGCGAGAATAAACGTGGGGAGAAATCCAGCGAGAAGCCCCCAGGTGTTTGTAAGCGCGTCAAGAAGAATGGTCACGAATGGCATATATGGTGAAGTGTTACCCTGTTTACATTGGTCGATCCCACGCCACATGCCCAAACCAACACTCTAAACATTCTGAACATGTGGTGCGCGATCCACCGTGGTTTCCCCCAATTCTTCCCCTCCCCGCCTCCCTTACCCCAAGGGGAGGAACATGAATTATTTCCTCCGTTCATCCGCAAGCGCCATAACTAATGCGCCTTTCGCAACGCTAAAGAGCGGCTCTGAAGCGAGTCGAACCTCGCCCACCTCTAAGGGAAATCGCAACCGATGCAGCACCTTCTTGAACCGCGGGATAAACCCGGGCAGGCTTGCAGTGCCGCCGGAGACCACCATGGTCAGCGGTTTATCAAAGGTCGGCATCTTGCGCGTCCTTTCAATCTCCTGCTTAATATGGGCAAGCACATACTCAATCAAGTGATCGTAGTAGCTTTGCAGGGCATGCTCGACCCGCGAGAGCCCATCGGTTTTCGTCAGATCAAGACCCTTCTCCTTGATCGCGCAAACCTTGCTTGCGGTTGAACCAGTGACCTTTGCCGCCTGCTCATCAATCCAATCGCCTGCTTTGGCAACCGAGAACGAAAAGATCGACACGGAAAGGTGCGCAAGCGCCACGTTCACCATGCCGCCGCCAAAAGAAAGTCCGATGCCAGTAAAGTTCTCACCAGCAAGCTCCGAAAGAATCACCGCAAGCGCTTCGTTCACTGGCTTTGCTGTATATCCCCAACGCGAAACCATGCTGCGCACGAGATTGGTATGGTAGACCACATCAAAGTCTGCATCCACCGGATCGCCAGGAAGCGAGAAATATACTGTCTCGCCCTCGCGCCGCGGAGCCCCGAGCACGTTTTTAATAATAAGTTCAATCATCGGGAGCGCATCCTCTTCATCCGGACTCACCACCCCTCGACTCATGGGCCGCCGCGTGTTGCGGTTAAAAATGTTGGCAAACCGAATTGCCTCATCGCCTACCACACAGAGTCGCTCGCCCTTTTGAATATAACGGACGCCGAGCTTCTTAAAGATCTCTTTGGCAAAATCGCTGACCTCCACATCAAAAAAAGCATCCCGCTGACTGCGAAACACGACCGAGTCCCCGTGCATCTGCGCGCAGTAGACAAATGCAGTGCCGACATCAAGGCCCTTCCCGAGCTGCACTTTAGGTTCTGTCTTGAGCGCTTTCCCGCTCGCCTCTGCTCCCATCCTAGAGAGTGCAGTTATCCCCCGTTTCATGCCTTTTGCGCGCTTGACCGTTTCTCGGATTGTCCCCACTGTTTCTACGAATTTTTTCGATGGTCGCTTTAACATATTATGAGTTCTTCTTTCCTAATCTCCTGAAGGCTTTCGCGGCTTCTTCAATTTTGTCTGCTCGTCCCGTGCATTCTTTTTCTGCGCGCGTCCCAAGGGTATGCTCAAGCCGCGCGCCCTCCGGAGGGAGGAATGAGTAATCGGTGCGAATCTGAATTTCCGCTTCCTCTGCTGGTTCGCCCACGCCTCGTGCTCTGCGTGGCAACCTTTCCACAAAGTCCTGCACTGTGCTTCCCACTTCTTTTTTAATCTCATCGGCAAGTTCATGCGCAAGCTTCTGACGCACCTCGGGTGGCAGTAGTTCCAAGGCCTCTCCTTCCCACTGCTTGAATACACCGCGCGCAAACAGTTCCCGTCTGCCTTTTGCGCTCAACGTATACAGCCCGTCGGGCGTCACATCCGCATAGTCCTCCCGCACGAGCGTTGCGCACAGCACGCGCACGTACTGCACGGAAACCCCCAGCCGCACTGCAAGCCAGGCCGGGTGCGCCGCCGCTCCCTTTCTTGCGATCCCCTTTAAGGCTTCGAATTCCCGCGCGGTCATAGGAGATGTTGCTTCGCTCTCATGGTTGCTTCTTCCAAAAAGCGACCGCACCTTCCTCCATATTCGTTGCACCAGACATACGATTGCATGCATACATACCCTAGAAAAGCGCGCTCGCCAATCTCTCAAGCCTCTCTCTTCCCCTGATCTCGTGGGGCTGCTGTGCAACTTCGGTGATCTCGTGGCCGGAAAACTCTTGTCTGATTTCCTTCACATAGCGCCGCTGTCCTTCTCGCCGACCCTTGCAGAATGTGCACGCATTCTCTGGCGCAAGATTATTGATGATCATGTGGCGGGAAGGGATCGCGTTCTCCTTGAGTTCCTTCACAAGGTCTTTGGTCTGGAGCACGCCCATCGCTTCTGCAATAGTGACCACCACAAACTCGGTATGCGTTCCGTCCTTCAAATGAGCGTTTACTCTTTTCACCGCTTTTTTTAAATCCAGAAGAAACCGATCCACCGCATCGTCAAACTCCTTGCCGGAAAAACGCGCGACCATATACCGGTATTTCCAGCGCATCTTGGCTGCTGCAACAATCCAGCGATCAAGAATCGCCGGCATCGCAAGCAGGCGCAGAGTGTGTCCCGTGGGCGCCGTATCTGCCACATAGATGTCGTACTCTTTCTTTTCCATGAAATCCATAATCTTTTTTAACCCCATAATCTCATCCATGCCCGGCACCGGCAGGGACAGCACGCTGCCGATGTCTTGCTCATCCAAATAGGTGCTGGTGGCAACCAGCTGCGTCAGTTCCTCTCCATATTCTTTCTTCCATTCTTCCATCACTTGCTCCGCGTCAATCTCAAGCGCGAGAAGATTCTTGACGCCGTTGACCGCAGACGGTACATTGCCAAACCGCTGCTCCCAGGAATTTGAGAGCGAATTCGCTGGATCAGTTGAAAAGAGCAGGGTCTTTCTTCCTTTTTCTGCGAACTTCAGCGCAGAGGCAGAGGAGCAGCTGGTTTTCCCTACTCCTCCCTTGCCTCCAAACAGAATGAACTCAAAGTTCGTTCCCAAAAGTGATTTGAGCGACATCAATGTTTTCTTTTTACTTCTCATTCTTCTTCTCGTCTGCTAATTCTTTCTCTTTGATCATATCTAAGCCGGTGCGCACGCGCAGTCCATACTCGCCGCGCACCTCCTTGCCGCTTTTCGTCTTCCCTCGGATGGTGCGCTTTTGCGCATATTCATCTGCTCCTTTCTCATCCATTTCCACAACAATATCAATCAAATTTCCAATCCCCTCCCACAGCGCGCCAAAAACACTGCTCCCGACCTCGGTGCGCCTCTTTGCTGCTTCTTCCTTGGATCTTTTGGCGCTCATTTGAACATGGTTTTTAGTTTTTCCCATAGTGATAGCGATGTCCCCATCTTAGCTTTTTTTTTATCCTTCCTCACTCCCTTCTTGCGAACGGTCGGCGTTTCTTGCGCTCGCGCGCGAGGAACCTTTTTTGCGTTCCTTGGCAGTACACGCTTCCGCGGTATCTTCTCTTGTGCGCTCCTGACTGCCACCGCTTTCTTTCGCGCTTTCTCAATCACTCCTTTGCCACAACAGGTAAAGCAGGCCAAAATTTCTCCAAGCCTTCTGCCGGCTCCTTTACACGATGGGCATGGCTTTGTTGGCCCTTCAAGCCGTGTCTTCCCTTTTGCCCGACACACCATACAGGGAAGGTTCGATCCTGGTGACCTCCCTCGACCTTTACAAAACAGACAATTCACTATGTGGATCTTGGGGCGTCTCGCCATACGGAATTAATATCCTAAGACCAAACTTCCATCCTTTCCTGCGCGTTGTGAAGAAACGGCAACGACAGTTTTCTTCGGCTTTGAAACTTTGCGTTTTGCTGCCTCAAGCTTTCCTTTCCCCTTGAGCATGCACCACCCAGAACGATTCAAATCAATATATTCATGCTCCCCCAAACTCCTGCAAATGAGACGGGCGTACTCTGTGCTCACCCGTAACCGCTTCGCCACCGTAGCAACACTTGCTTCTCCTCCCCAATCCCAAATGACCTCCAACGCTTTAAGTTCCCCGTCGGTCACACGAGTGTTCTTCCCTTAGTAACTTACAATGAGTCTCTTTCTGTTGCGTCGGGAACTTCGTCCGAGATCATCCCCTCCTGGTTCACGTGCGTCCTCTTCGCCTCGAATATCAGCCGCCATCGCAATTGCGTCTTTATACAATTGTTTCATCTCCTTGGAAATGTCTTGGAGCCTTCGATCAATCTGATGCTTCCTTTTATGCAGACGTAAAACCTCTTTCATCAACCGATCCCGTTCATTGCGCCGCATGGACAGTTCAAGGATGGCAGTAGTGGGCAGTGGCGGTTTCCCGCTTTTGCGCACGGATCCTGTGGTCCGGATATCATGAAGATTCCCAATATCGCCTAAGCTTTTCAGTGTTTTTATTGACATAGAATCCGCAATCCATTAACAGTATTTCTCTATAAGCCCATCAACAGTCTTTTGAATCGATGCGTTATACTTGGTGGAACCTAAACGACTTGTTTCCGAGGCAAGAATATCACAACACACCTCACGAAAGTGCGAATTTGAAGCAGTAATCTTTCCGCTATTCGCTTGGATGGACTTTGCAATCATGACTGCGCCGCGGATGGTCGGAGCAAACTCATATTGCCCGGTCTCTCTTAACGCCCGCACAATAGTGACAATCTTTTTGGCATCCTGACGTTTTAGCCCTGATTTTGTCCTGGTAATTTCAATCTCCGTTTCCGGATCAAAGTGCTGCAAATCCATGGTAACCATTCTGTCCCGAAGCGCATCAGACGCCTTATGGACCCCTGCGTATTCTTCCGGATTCGACGTGAAGATGGCTTTAAACTCCGGGTGTACCTTGAGGTAGAACTCACTTCCTTCCCGACCTGTTGGCAAGCCGAGAACGCCCTCTTGAAGTATGGAAAGTAGGACATTATTTGCCTCTGGTCGTGAACGGGTGAACTCATCATAAATCAAGGTAAACCCGTGCTTGCATGCAATAGTTAAACGATTATCAATCCAACGCTTATGCATGTCCTCTTCGGTTTTATGCACCCGCGAGATGAAATTATCTACCACGCGTCTGTACCGATACCCGTGCTCCCCGCCAATGAGATCCGAGGTGGTATATTCTTCATCTCCGTGAACGAGTACCGCCGGCCTGCCAATTTTGCTTGCGAGGTGCAAAGCCAGTGTCGTTTTCCCAGTCCCAGAGATGCCCCGAAGATGCACTGGAAATCCCACCTTGAGGTAATTCAAAGCACGCCCGGTGAGTTTTTTCACAAACGGGGTCTCAACAAAATCCGGCATCGGCTGCGGCTCAATCAATGCCTCTTCTTCCTCATGAGTTAAGTACGGCACATCTTTTATTTATTCTTTTTATTGCTTCTTCGGCCTGCCCCGTCTCTTGTGTGCAGGACCATCCGGCGCTGCTGCCCGCGCTCCTGCTCTTTTCCCACCCAGCGTTGCCCATGCTGCTGCTGCCTCATGCCGCTCTTTCGCAAACCCTCCAACAAGGTTCACCGCATCTTTTCGCACACTTGCGGTAGCTTTTCGTAGCGCTTCAATATCTGAATTAATCGTCCTCATCATGTCCTTAAAATCTTCCATTCGCAGATGTTCACCCTTCGAAAGAAACGCCTTGAGATCTGTCGCGAGCTGTTTCAGTTCCCTCTGGAAACGAGCGATGAGTCCGCGAGCATCTTCTTGAATATCCGCTGTTTCTTTTTGAAGTTTTTTGATGTCTGCTTGGATGCCTTTCATCATTGCAGTATAGTCTTCCTTTCTGGTCGTTTCGCTCTTCTGTAAGAATCCGCGCAGTTCCTTGGCCATTTGATCAAGTTCACGAGCAGTCCGCGCCATAAAATCCTGCGCGTCTTTGAGCAGCGCCTTGACTTGCTGGCTCAAACTCTTCAGATAACGCGCTCGATCAGAGTGCCCTACGCCAATTTCTTCTACCAAACTTTTTAATTCTTGTGCCCAAGCCATACGTTGAGATTGTTAATTGTTAATTAGGAGGTTTATCTCTCAAAAACTCGACGTTTTTATTTTCTCTCGCGTTTCATCGTAATAGTTCCAAGCCCATAACATGTGGAGCAGGGCAAACTGCTTTCAATCGTCAGGCCTCTTCCTTTACAGCTCCTGCATCGCTCGCCCTGAAGCTTTTCTACCGTGCCCTTTCCTTTACATACTGCGCACGGCAAACGATGATGAATAAATATTCCTGTGCCTTTACATGACGGACATTTTTCTACCGGCTCTTTCACGTGCACCTTCCCCTTTCCCCCGCATACCTGACACGCAGAAAGCTTTGAAAGAACGCCGAATGGATCTTTTCCTTTTTCCTTACAGTATGCGCAGGCGAATTCCATATGATGCGGCGCTCACTGAACCGGTTGAGCAATCCGGACCCATTCAGCAGCCATTTTCTCCTTTTCTTTTTTAAACTCTTCAAGCATCCCCGCAACTTCTTGCTGCATCTTTGACATTTGTTCCCCTACATACGTACTCGTACTCTTCTCCCGCACCTGCTGTTCCTCCTTAATTTTTGCAAGCATCCGTTTGAGATCTTTAATCTTGACCCTCTCTCCTTTTCGCGCTAAACGTCGAATATTTTCTGCCACCCTTTCTTCTTCCTGCCTAAATTCTTCTAGCATTGTCTTTACATTCTCTTCCCGCTGACTCTGCACCACAAGAATCTCTTGCATCATCTGGTCAAAATCTTTTTTTCGCAGCGATTCGGATTTTGCCAGCATCTCCCTCAGTTCGGTTGACATCTTCTCCCGCCGTCCCCGAAACTCATCCAGCATCTTCCGAGTATCTTCCACGATACGCTTCACAAACGTGAGACGGGCTTCGTATGCTGCGAGAAGCTCTTCTGCCAAACCTGTTGGGGGATTTGTATTCGTGTCAGATGCGAACGCCATACCCGCCTAAACTTTTCTATACTCTTCTCGTATGATGCCCTCCCAAAATAGGTGAAAGGTTTTGGCGTACATACGTACTCGCTCGAGCGAACGACGTGGGCGAGTTTATAAAGTGGAGGAATCTCATACGTTAGCTCAAGGATAAGGTAAGAAATTTTTCGACTCCGGCATCGTGATGGCCTCTGCTGAAAAAATGGGATTACCTTGTTCTTATGAAGATTGTGTTTAGGACATGCTTTATATCTCTGAAGATTTTCTTCTGCAGAAGGGCCCGTACCATCAGGGCGCTTCTGCACAATAGAAAGGATGTCCTAAACCCACGATGCTCCCGCACTATGCGGAAGAGCCCGCCGTAAGACCAACTGCCTCTGCGTACTTGAGCCAGGTCTCCACCGATGCAATGACGACCCGTGCCTCAACCGCGAGCAACTCAATACCCACGAGCGACACGCGAACCCACGCATCAATCACCACACCCTTATCAAGGATGCGATCGACGACCTCTACCAGCGACGAGCTGGCCATTGTTTTCTCAACTGCCATAGTTGTGGCCGAGATGATTCTTTACTTTGTTAAAAAAATCATCCCGTCTCGTATTTAAAATTAAATTTACTTCGACCTTTACCTTAAGAGATTAGAGGGGGAGTGGGATCGACCTTTTAATTAATCAGGTCGTGACCCCCAACAATCTTCTTGAAAGCAATTATAACATTATGTTATCCTGTCAACAAGGATTTGTTACATCTGTTAATTCAAAAACTTTAGTTTTTATCCCATTTATTATTCTTACAGGACTTTTTATTGCGTTTATGATTTAAGGAACGCAAACGCCGCGTCAAATAATACAAAAAAAAAAGACCCTTCTATAGTTTACAGTATAGAAACAATAAATTTCTTTGCAATTTTATCGTAAAAAAGACGAGAAAGAGTTATCCACAGATTAAAATAGAAAGGGACGAAAGTATGCACACTGACAAAAACCATGCGCAACGGATTTACAAATTGGGAATATTTCTTAAAGAGCTTCGCATGGGACTCGGGCTCAGTATGCGTGAAGCAGCCAAACGATCACATATCACCCCGCCACACATTGCAAAAATAGAAAATGGAATTGGAATAAAATCCATCGGGGTGGTGGTGCTTATTAACCTCGCGGAAACCTATCAGGTCCCGGTAAGCACTATTCTCAAAGAAGCGGGATTCTTAGCGAATGCAGAAGAGGAGGATGGCTTCCCTGACTTTGCCGTTTTCCTTCGAAAAAAATATCGCCTGAACCCACAGGCGATACGTGATATGGAAATGGCAAAAGAGATCGTAGATAAAAAATATGATCACCTATCACCCCCCCCCCCCCGAGCGGTAAATAATTTTCTAAGTTCTTTCATTTTCCGCTCCAGCTCAAAAAGTTTGTTCTCTACGACAAACTTCTTTTCTTCAAAAAAGTAGTCGAGCGGTTTCTGCACGGCGTGTGCAATTATTTCCAAGGTCGACAAATCAATCCGCCTTTGCCCGGACTCAATATATCCGAGGGCAGTCCCTGTTCTGCCAAGATGCGTTGCCAGCCCCTTTTGACTAAGTCCCGCCGCAACTCTCGCCTCCCTAATTTTCCTGCCAATCCTTCTTTGAAGTTTCGTGTCTCGTTGCATAATGTAGAGGACAGAAAGCCCTCCTACCTTAACGGAGAAATCCAACCGCAGTCAAGACCCTTGGAAGCTAAGCTCCCACATGATTCTCTCTGTGCGACAACCAAGATTCTATTCTGAAGTGCAACATGGTCTTTTTTACATTGTAGCATAT
>CAZNTM010000002.1:26960-30793 GCA_964576005.1 uncultured Gammaproteobacteria bacterium | reverse complement strand
GCGAGTTCCTCGGCGGTGAAGATGTGGTTAAGATCAGTGATTCCCGCTGTTCGAATATGCTCGGCGTCAGCAGCGCTTCTCGGTTTGAAGCGACAGAGGATTTCGCCGCCCAAGATTTTCACTGCCGCAGCGGCGAGCACGGCCTCGGTTGAGCCGCCAAGACCCATGATAAGATCTACGCCGCTCTCTGATACGCAGGTAGCAATGGCCGAGGCTACGTCGCCATCGGTGATGAGCCGTACGCGCGCGCCCGCAGCCCGGACTGCCGCGATAAGTTCCTTGTGCCGGTCGCGGTCAAGCACGACCACGGTGATTTCCCGCACGTCTTTTCCTGTTGCCTGCGCGACACGTTCGATGTTTGACGCTGGCGGGGCCTCGAGATCAATAACCCCTTTTGCCAACGGGCCTGCCGCAAGTTTATCCATGTACGTATCCGGCGCGTGAAGGAGCGTTCCTTGGGCTCCGGCAACAACGACTGAAATTGCGTTTGTTCTTCCATGGGCAACGCTGTCGGTGGCCTCCAGCGGATCCACGGCAAGGTCAAGCATCAAACCAGAGCCAGCGCCAACCTCCTCTCCGGTGTAGAGTTCTGGAGCCTCGTCTTTCGTTCCCTCGCCGATCACCACCTTGGCTTTAAAGTCAATTTGGTTAAAACGGCTGCGCATGGCATCTACGGCTGCCTGATCTGCCGAGTGCTTATCCCCACGGCCAACCCAACCCGCTGCCGCAATTGCTGCGGCTTCGGTGACCCGGACAAATTCAAGCGCAAGGTTTCGGTCCATCGCGTGTATTGTTGCACAACTGGAATCTGCTTGTGAAGGGGAGGATTGTGGTATACTCTCTTTATGGTAAAACAATCCTATCTTTTGATCGTTCTTGGGACGATTGCGCTTGCGTTTGTGACGAGCGTTTTTCTTTTGCCCTGTGGCAGTTTAGCGCCGATTATGGTTGGCAAAAGCCGGTTTTGTATCGAGCGTGCGCTGACCCCCCAAGCGTGGGCAACCGGCCTTTCAGGCCGTGATCGTTTACCGCAGGGCCATGGGATGCTCTTTGTCTTTTCAGAGCGTGCGCCTCGGACCTTCTGGATGCGCGCAGTGCGTTTTCCTTTGGACATGATTTGGATTCGGGAGCGTCATGTGGTAGGATTTGAAACGCGCGTGGCCGCGGATGGGGGAGAGCGCCAGATTCCCACGCCCGCCGTTGATGCCGTGCTTGAAGTTAACGCCGGCGAGGTCGAACAGCTTGGCGTTCATGTCGGGGATACGGTTCATTGGTAATCTGTGCCGCCTTAGCTCAGTTGGTAGAGCAACGCTTTCGTAAAGCGTGGGTCCGCGGTTCGAATCCGCGAGGCGGCTTTCAAAAACTATGCGACAGTTCCTTCACCTTATCTCGCTTGTCTTGCTTCTCTTCTCACTGCCCGCTCGTGCCGCAGAAGAGCCGACGACGTGGGTGATCGATGCGAAGACCGCAGCGCGTGGATTCGAGTTCGGAGATCCGACCGGGGCGTTTATCATTGGCTTGCCTCCACAGGCGCTGTCAGATGAAGCGACGTTGGGTATTGGTTCTTCGCAGCTCAAGAGCGAATTGGTGGAGAAAGAATGGGTCGTGGATGCGGCGTTTGAGTATTTTTTTTCCGGACCATCGGATCTTGTTCTTTCAAAGCCGATCTCCCTCATCTTCCGGCATACCAACGAGGACCCGAAGCTCAAAACCGTTCTCGTCTGGAATGCCGCCCGGAAAAAGTGGAAAGTTCTGCCCTCGCGCATGCGGGGGAAAGACAATGAGGTCGTTGCGAAGCTTCAAAGCAACCGTGCGCAAGTCGCCGTGGCGTCGCACCGGCAGCGGCTCTACGAAGGAGAGGCAAGCTGGTATCCGGACCGGCTCACGCCAAAATCTCCTTTCGGAGTTGCTTCAAACGTTTACCCAATCGGAACCAAGCTGCGGGTTGCCAGTCAGGATACGAATGCTTCAATTGTCGTCACCGTCATTTCCCGCGGCCCCTACTACAACGGCAGGATCATTGATCTTACGAAGACCGCGTTTAGCAAACTCGCTCATCCGAGAAAACAGGGGGTGGTTGCGGTGCGGGTGGAACCGGTTCTACGGAAGTGAATCCTACAAAACTACTAAATAAAAGTTACGAAACTACGAAAGCACTACGAATACTACGAAACAATCATCGATTTTGTAGGATTCGTAGATTATTTGTAGGTTCGTAACGCGCGAAGCGCTGTGATCGAATTTCAATCTATCAGCAAACACTACCCCCCGGATCTTACGGTGTTACATGACATCAATCTTTCGATTGAGCCGGGGGAGTTTGTCTCGATTGTTGGTCAGAGCGGAACCGGAAAGACCACCTTGGTGAAATTGCTCATTGCGCAGGAACGGCCGACCGACGGGGCCATTGTCGTTGGGGGTTGGGACATCACCGGCATTCGCGACCATGAGATTCCGTATCTGCGCAGACAAATTGGGGTGGTCTTTCAGGATTTTAAGCTCCTGCCGGGAAAGACGGTCTTTGAAAACGTCGCTTTTGCGCTTGAGGTCTGCGGCGAGTCGTACCAACGCATTCGCTCCATCGTGCCGCAGGTGCTAAAGATCGTGGGGCTCTTTGATAAAGGCGATCGCTATCCGAAACAGATTTCCGGCGGAGAGCAGCAACGCGTCGTCATTGCGCGTTCCCTTGTTCACCGGCCAAAGATCCTCGTTGCTGATGAGCCGACGGGAAACCTCGATTCCTACAATACGCAGGGGATCATTGAGTTGCTGAAAAAGATTAATCAGTTTGGGACCACGGTGCTGCTCGTGACGCACAATCGGGAAATTGTCAACCAACTCCGTCGCCGGGTCGTGACCCTTGATAGTGGTATGGTCATTTCCGATCAGCAGGAAGGGAAGTATATTCTTTAGCGTATGCTCTTAACCCTCTGGCGCGTTCTTAAATTCGCGTTGGCGAACTTTCGCCGGAATCTATGGCTTTCGGTTGCCACGGTGAGCGTTATGGTCATGGCGATCGGGATGTACCATCTCGTAGTGACGTTGCGGGTCGTCACCCAGGCGTCCTTGACGGCGCTGGAGCGCAAGATTGACGTGAGCGTCTATTTATCCCCAAGCGTTTCAGCGCAAAGCGCCGCAACACTCGCGACGCGGCTCGACGCACTGCCAACGATTGATTCGGTTGAGATCATTTCCCCAGACAAAGCGCTGGAGGCATTCAAAGCGCGCCGCGGATCGGATGAATCAATTCGGCAGGCACTCATTGAAGTCGGTGAAAATCCATTTGGCAGCACTCTAAAGATTCGCGCCAAGGAGGTCCGCGATTACCCGAAGATTATTGCCGCCCTCGAGGATCCAACGCTTTTTTCTCCCGGCATCATTGAGCGTAAAAGTTTTTCGGAACATCAGGAGCTCATCAAGCGGTTTACCGAGCTTTCCGCAAAAACCCAGCGCGCCATTGCGATCCTTGCGGTGATTTTCTTGTTCATTAGTTTTTTCGTTGTTTTAAATACGGTGCGCATCGCCATCTATACCCACCGCGAAGAAATCGGGATCATGAAGCTCGTCGGAGCATCGAATTGGTTCGTGCGCGCTCCGTTTCTCATCGAGGGGGCGCTCTACAGCGTCGCGGCGACGCTTGTCGCTTCCGGGGTGCTTGCTGGTGCACTTTTCTGGGGCGGCCCATGGCTTCATCGCTTTTTTGCCGGCGTGCCAGTAAATCTTGTCCAGTTTTATCAAGGGAATGTTTTTATGGTTTTTGGCGCACAGTTTCTTGGACTGACGATCATCAACGTCCTCGGCGCCGCTGTTGCCATCCGGCGGTACTTGAAGGT
>CAZNTM010000002.1:0-26860 GCA_964576005.1 uncultured Gammaproteobacteria bacterium | reverse complement strand
TGACGATCATCAACGTCCTCGGCGCCGCTGTTGCCATCCGGCGGTACTTGAAGGTGTAGAGACGATGCGATAGAGTAACGCATTGCATTGCCGGGTCGTCTAACTTGCCCCGCCAAATTTATGCCGTTTGTCTACGTACTACAGAACAGACGACGGGCGCACTATGTAGGCATTACGGCATTGCATCCACAAAAGAGATTATTACGGCATAACAGGGGAGACGTCTACAGCACAAAAAATGGGATGCCATGGGATTTGCTGATTATTGAGGAATATCCGACGATGCGTGAGGCTCGAGACCGGGAAAAGCAAATAAAATCTTGGAAAGGGGGGAATGCGTTTAAGAAATTTCTTGTCAGTGCTGCCGGGTCGTCTAACGGTAGGACAGCGCCCTTTGGAGGCGTTTATCCTGGTTCGAATCCAGGCCCGGCAGCACTGACCGGAAAATTAGGGTACCCGCCTATTGGACTCATCTTTTACGCAATTAAATAAGTCGCCGTTGATTTTTATGAAGCTTCGGTCATCACGCGCATGGGTGAAAGGATTGCTCGACATTGCGGATGTTCGTATAGATGGCACCCGTCCCTGGGATATTCAGGTTCACGATGAGCGATTTTTTGGCTGCGTTCTCCGATATGGCTCTTTGGGGTTAGGCGAGGCCTACATGGATGGCTGGTGGGATGCGATCTCGCTTGATGCGTGTATCCAAAGAATTCTTGCGGCGTACGTTGATCAAAAAGTACGATTCACATTGCCGTTTGCTTTGAATTTTCTCAAAGCGTTTTTCTTCAATCTCCAGAAGCCACGGAGGGCATTTGAAATTGGCAAGCGACACTATGACATCGGCAACGATCTCTATCAAGCGATGCTCGATCAGCGTCTCACATACTCGTGCGGGTATTGGCGGAATGCAGAAAATTTAGATGAAGCGCAAGAAGCCAAGCTTGACCTTATTTGTAAAAAGATTGATCTTAAAGCAGGGGAGCGAGTACTCGACATCGGCTGTGGCTGGGGCAGTTTTCTTAAATTCGCCGCAGAAAAATACGCCGCCAGAGGCGTTGGCATCACCGTTTCCAAAGAACAAGTGGCACTCGCCACCGATCGCTGTAAGGGTTTACCAATTGATATTCAACTCAAGGACTACCGAGCGATCGATGATGCCTTTGACCATGTCATTTCCGTTGGTATGTTTGAGCACGTCGGAGTAAAAAATTACCGCGTCTACATGGAAACCGTGAGCCGCGTACTCAAAGATGGCGGCCTGTTCTTACTTCACACCATTGGTTCCAACCATTCCGTTCGTTCCGTTGATCCTTGGAGCGTGAAATATATTTTCCCCAACAGTATGGTGCCTTCTATTACCCAGATCGGGAAATCCATTGAGGGCCTTTTTGTGATGGAAGATTGGCACAATTTTGGGGTAGACTACGATAAAACGCTGCTCGCATGGTTTGCGAATTTCAATGCGGCGTGGCCAAAATTTAAAGAGCGTTACTCCGATCGCTTCTACAGAATGTGGAAGTTTTACCTCCTTGCCTCGGCAGGTTCCATCCGCGCTCGCCGTCTTCAAGTGTGGCAAATTGTGCTTTCCAAACACGGTGTGCCAGGTGGATATGTACCTCTACGATAAGTTTGAAGACTATGAACCACAACGATGTCGAAATCGAAATTCAAGTGCAGGTTGAGCACGTTGATGCGTTGAAAGACTATCTTGAAGAGCGTGGGCAGTTGGTTGGGAGCTCCGAGCAGCGCGACGAATACTTTACTCCAAGCGATCGCGACTTCTTGAGCGCCCGCCCCGTTGCCGAATGGTTGCGGATCCGCACTGCTGGAGACAAGTATTCGCTCAATTACAAGCAGCTCCATTACAATGAAGAAGGTCGAACGACGTATTGCGACGAATATGAATTAACCATTTCCTCTCCCGAGGCGATGCGGAAAATCTTCATGGCGCTCCAGTTCCGTTCGCTCGTGGTCGTGTCTAAACGCCGCGAAATTTGGAACTATAAGCAGTATGAAATTGCGCTCGATGAGGTGGAAGGATTGCCTCCCACCGTTGAGGTGGAATACAATGGCAATGTACCGGCCTCGGAGGCTACAGCTATTAAGCAGGAGATGGTCGCTTTTCTCAAAGACCGTCGCTGCGGATTACTCAAACTTAGCGATCAGGGGTATCCGTTTCAGTTGCTGTTCCCAAACGAAGTGAAGTTTGCAGCACTATGAAAAAAATCCTGTTGATTCTTGTAAGCGTTGTTGCGGTTGCGGTAATTATTGCGATTGCTCTTTTCCCAAAAACCGTCAGCGGCGGGATTGGCGGGTTGCTCCGTGGGCTCAAGCCCTCGCTTGAGAAGCCGCCGGAAGACATTGCAAAGCTCGTGGGTTCTGGCACAGCGCCGCTCGTGTTCCCACACGGGTTTTCCATTGGGGTATTTGCGACGGGGCTTGAGGCACCGCGAGTGTTGGCGGCCGATCCAAACGGCGTGCTCCTTGCGAGCATCCCGAAGCAGGGGAGAGTCGTTGCCCTCCCGGATGCAAATCAAGACGGCGTTGCCGACCGTGTGGTCACCGTGGTTGAAGGTCTCAACCGTCCGCATGGCCTCGCATTTTCTTGTGAACAAGAAAAACCCTGCAAGCTCTACATTGCGGAGACGAACGCCGTCGCCGTGTACACCTACGACGCGAAGGAGTTCCGCGCATCGCAGAGAAGGAAGCTGCTCGATCTGCCTGGCGGCGGGAATCACTTCACGCGGACGATCCTCATGAAAGACGGCAAACTCTATATCTCGGTTGGCTCAAGCTGCAACGTCTGTAAAGAAAAAGATTCCCGCAGGGCGAAGATTCTCGTTTCGGATCTCGACGGAAAAAACCTCAAGCCGTATGCAACGGGGTTGCGTAACGCCGTGTTTATGACGACGCATCCGAAGACCGGCAAGCTCTGGGTAACCGAAATGGGCCGCGATCTCTTAGGCGATGATTTGCCACCGGATGAGATTAATATCGTCAACGAGGGAAAGTTTTACGGTTGGCCATTCTGCTATGGCAAGCGCGTGTGGGATCGGACGTTTGATCGGTCAGAGCTTACGCGAAAACGCTGCGAGGTTTCAACACCGTCGCTCATTGATCTTCCCGCGCACTCGGCTCCGCTTGGGCTTGCGTTTGTTGGTAACGATCCGGCATGGCAGAAACAGTACCGCAACAACCTCTTCGTCGCGTACCACGGCTCGTGGAATCGAAGCGAGCCTACCGGCTACAAAGTCGTGCGTTTTCGTTTTGGATCCGACGGAAAATCGCTTGATGCTGGTAAAGCTCAAGACTTTATCACCGGTTGGCTCACGAAGGAAGGGAAGGCGTTGGGTCGGCCAGTGGATATTCTCGTTCGGCCTGGCGGGGTGCTCTACATCTCCGATGACAAAGCTGGGGTCATCTACCGCGTTCGTGCTCCATTCGATATCGGCGACGACCGCGGTTGAGGTATACCGTCTATGGTGATTGGTTCGCTTATGACGCACGTGATCGGCGGGCTGTCGGAGAACGATTTTATCCTTCCACGGAAGATTGAGACACTCTATCCGTGAATTTTTTTCTCGCTTTCGTGAGAGTATGGACGGACTATTGTGCTCTAATTCGCTCGAATGATAGAATACTAGTTATTCACATCCACCAGATGTACATCAGTATGAAAGAACTTGAGCGAACCCTCAAGGCGCTCGCCAACCGTCGGCGTTTAGCGATCATCCGCAGCATAAAAGAAGCTGGCGAGCTCTCTGTTTCAGAAATCGCTGAACGCATCCATCTCTCCCTCAAAGCCACGTCAAAACATCTCGGAATTCTCACCGCGGCAGATATTGTTGAGCGAGAGCAGCGCAGTCTTCGGATGATTTACTCTCTTGGCGCAAAACAGCACAATGCGGCGAAGGGTGTCATACACATTCTCTAATTCGAGCGAATAAGAGAATAAAAAACTTCACGAAGAGTAAGGCAAATGAATGCGTTTCTATGTTGACGTCATTGGCCGATCGTAAAAAGCGCGCCGAGAAAATTATCTCGACGCTCAAAAAACTTTTTCCGGACGCAAAATGCGCGCTCCGGTACGGCAATACGTGGGAGTTACTCGTTGCCGTGCAACTCTCGGCGCAAGGTAGTTCTCGACTTCGCTCGAACAATATGGTTCGACAAGCTCACCACATATATTCTTCGAGCCGAGTCGAGAAGTACCGATGGCGAACAAGGTAGTTCTCGACTCGCTTCGTTCGCTCGAACAATATCGTTGTCACATTCGTAGATTCGTATAAATTCGCAATTCGTAGGAGTCATGAAGATTCGCCTTTCCCATACCGGCCTTGAGCTCATGAACCGCTGTCCGCGCTGTTTTTGGCTGCAGTATAAGAAAGGGATCCGGCAGCCCGAGGGAATTCAGTCTCGACTTGCGAACCGTTTTGATGGGATCATCAAACGATACTTTGATATTTTTCGTGGCATTGGAGAACTTCCCCCAATGCTTGAAGGCAAAGTGAAGGGCAAGCTCGAGCAGCCGTTTCAGGAACGTTATACCGCGCCGATAGACGAACAATACGAATTTTACGGCAAGCTTGATGAGTGTCTCGTTGACAGGAAACGCCATACGCCCGTGGATCATAAAACGACAAGTTCAGATCCCAATGAAAAAGGGATCTTTCCGGCCTACCAAGCACAGCTTGATAGCTATGCGCATCTGCTCGAAGCCAATGGCAAACCGATCACGGGCATCGGCCATCTTGTCTACTACTATCCAATCCATACGAATGAGCTCCACGAGGGGTGTAAAATGCAATTTCTTGTTCAGACGTTAAAAACGAATCCGGAGCATACGCGCGAGCGCATCGCGCGCGCGCTCACGGTTCTTCGGGGGAAAATGCCGACCCCCTCGGCTGATTGTCCGTTTTGCACGTGGCAGCAGCAGGTAGCACAGGCGACGTGCTAGTGTGCTATACTGTTTCCATGAGCCTTGAACGGATCAAAGTGGAGTTCAAGGGGGTATTTGCGCATCCGAAACACGGAGCACCTTTGGTGTTTGTCGGCGATGCGGCTGAAGCGCACGTGCTCTCGATCGTCGTGGGGTTTCTTGAGGCGCAGGCAATTCTGCTTGCGCAGTATCCAAACTCCCTTCCCCGGCCAATGACCCACGATCTGCTCAAAACCCTCCTTGAAGCCGTGGGGACAAGCGTTGAGGAAGTGGAGGTGGCAGACCTTGTCGAGAACACGTATTATGGGCTTATTACGCTTAAAGACGCATCGGGGAACCGTCGTCAGTGCGATATCCGTCCATCCGATGCGATTGCGATCGCGCTTCGGACAGGATCCCCGATCTTTGTTCAGCGCCATGTGTTTGAAAAGGCCGGCAATGGCGATGGCGAGGCAAAGACGCTTTTAAACTTCCTGCGGCTGGAGGCCGAAGACGAGGCGAAGAAAGGAAAAGAGAAAGGAACATGAAACGCGCGGTTCATTTTTCTGTTGTTTTGGTCCTCATCGCGGCACTGGTGTGCCCGGATTTTGTATTGGCGCAAACCACCGATCTCGTCACCGATACGAAATTCAATCCCAACGACATCATCTCCGATGATGACCTCCTCGATACCGCGATGACCGTTGAGGAGATTCAAACACTCCTCAATCGCGCCGGAGGGAAGTTGAAAGATTATAACGAGCCTTCAGCGCCTTCAGGCGAAGCGCGCACGGCGGCGCAAATTATCTGGCAGGCGGCACAGGACGCAAAGATCAATCCGGAGATCATCCTTGCGATGCTCCAGAAAGAGCAGAGTCTACTTGAAGATCCCAACCCAAGCCAATATCAGTTTGACTGGGCCATGGGGTATTCAAAGTGCGACGGGTGCGCCGGAGTTCCGGCATACCGAGGGTTTGGCAACCAAGTGCGGGCGGCCGCAATGCGGTTGCGGTATTTCTACGATCAGCCGGAGGAGTTCAACTATCAGGTCGGCAAGATCAGCACGACGAACGATAAATTCCTCGTTGCTCCGCAGAATCTTGCCACCCGCGGACTCTACGTCTATAACCCCTATCGCGGCGGGGCGCGGCTCAATGAACGTTTTGTCGGCGCCAACTTCAATTTCTACAAAATCTGGAATCGCCTGTTTGCGTTTAAAGCAACGCCCAATACGCTCGTGCGTGAACGGGAGAGCGACGCATACTACCTCATCGGGGACCTTGATCGTCGTCCGTTCGTGGCGTCCGAAGCTGCCGAAGCGCTCTACGCCGCGGCAGACCGGGAGCGCGCCGAGCGGATCCCGCGCCGGAAACTCGTTCGGGCCTATCCAGCGCTCGGCTCGCCGATCACGCTCTCCGACATCTACGCCGCAACACTCGTTGATGCCGAGCTTCCGACGCTTTGGGCCCAAAAAGATGCGCGTTTACGTTTTCGGTATAAGAACCTTGGCAGCAAGGTCTGGCAACGCGGGGATGTCATTGTGATGCTCACCGATCCTGCAGGCGCTCCGCTGCCGGAAGAACACGAAGCGTGGGTCACGCCAACCGTGGGGCTTTCGTTTCAGGAAGATACCGTGAGGCCCGGAGAACTTGCGACGTTTACGTTTCCGATTTTTTCGCGCAACCCTTTTGCGACGGAAGCAGTGGTGAAACTCCTCGGCCGGTCGGAGCAAGTCGTTGCGCAACCGTCCGAGGCAACACTTGGGATGGTCGCCACTGCCTCGGCGCAGGAAATCCCGCAGAAAATTTCCTACTCCCATCCGGTTTCAGGATCAGGCATTTCCCGGGTGCTTGATTTTCAATCCCCCTATCAGGCGGTCGTAGAATCCTTTGAGGCGCCGGCAACGCTTGCTCCCGCGACCGTAGAGAAAGTGAAATTGGCAATCAGGAACACCGGCGATGTCTCGTGGGATAAGATGAACATCCGTTTGAGCGCGTTTGATGCCCGCGATCCCGGCGGGTCCGTGCTCGACCACCTCAATCCCAAAGCTAAATTTGAACTGATTAAAGTAGGAAAGAAGACAGTAAAAAAGCGCACTGCGCCGCCAACGCCACCGCCGGTAAGCGCGATTTGGCACCCACGCTGGCGCGATCGGTACCGTGTGGCGCTCATGAACGAGAAAACGGTTGGTCCAACAGAGACCGCGACGTTTTCCTTCCCGATCCGCACCCCAAGCAAAGAGGGAAAATTTGCGACCGTCTTTCGGCTTGAGTTTGTCGAGCTTGAAAAACCCAACACCGAACATCGTCTACGCATCGCTGGAGAGCCAAACTACCTCTGGACGCTTGAAGGAAAGCGTCCTGCGCCAAAACCAAAGGCGAGAAAAAAGAAAAGGCAATGAAGGCTGCGTTGTTTTTAATGATGCTTCCCTTTGGAGCTGCCGCGGCCGTGGCACCACCGGTCATTGATGCCACGGCCGTGCTCGTGATGGATCGCAGCACGAAGCGCGTGCTCCATGGAGTCAATCCCGACAAACCCTGGCCCGCAGCGTCGCTCACGAAGCTCGCGACCGCTGTTGTCGCGCTCAATCACGCGAAACTGACGAGCATGAGTCGCGTGTGTCCCGCAGATGATGTTGGAGGCGCAAAGCTTCGTGTTCGTTCATGCGCGACATTGAGTGTTCAGGATTTACTTGCTGCAACGCTCGTCGGCAGCGCGAACAATACGGCGAATTCCCTCGTCCGCGCGAGCGGACACACCCGCAGTCAATTTGTCCGCGATATGAATGGGTATGCCCGTCGGGTGGGGGCGAAGAGCACGCGTTTTACTGAACCAACAGGCATTGATCCCGCAAATGTTTCTACGGCGCGCGATTTGGCGCTCATCGCGCGAAACGCGTTTGCGCACGGGACGATTCGATCGCTCACCATTCGGGGATCTTATACCGTACGGATGCTCAATACTGGTGAACGTCGGCGCATCAAGAATACGAACAAGCTCGTGACGCACTCTCCCCTCATTGTCATGGGCGGTAAGACCGGTTTGCTCAATGAGTCGCGGTATAATTTTGTCGTGGAGGTCCGTAACCGCGCTTGGAAACGGCTCATCATTGCCATTCTTGGCGCGCCAAATTTTCAATCAGCGTTTCAAAGTGCGGAAAAACTCGCCAATTGGGCTTGGTCACAGTAGGGAGGTTGACGTATGGGAATCGTTCGTATAGAATACGATTAGAATTTGAAAACTGTGGATAACATGAAAAAGCTATGCGCACTCCATTGAGTCGGAAACAGAAAATGACGTTGGAAGCGATTCGCGAGCATCTGAATCAACACGGGTACAGCCCTTCGTATCGGGAGATTGCGACACGGCTTGGTCTTGCCTCTCCTGCGACCGTGCACGAGCATGTCCGCGCGCTGGCGATCAAAGGGTATCTTCAAATTCAAAAAGAGGGCGGGCGCGCGATCGTACTGACCGATGCTGCTGGGCCTTCTCCAATAACCGCAGGCGCCTCGTCACCAACCCCTGAAGTATTATCCATTCCGCTTTCAGGGCTTATTACCGCCGGAGAGCCGATTGAAGCGATCGAGACAAGCGAGACTCTTGTTGTTCCGGCAAATCTCGTTGCGGATCCTGCGAATACGTTTGTGTTGAAAGTCAAGGGAGAATCCATGCGCGATGAGGGCATCCTTGACGGAGATCTTGTTATTGTGGAGCGTAATCCATCGCCCAAAGACGGAGAGGTCGTCGTGGCGCTTCTTGATAATGCGTATGCGACACTCAAACGTTTTTTCCGGGAGAAAGACCGCATCAGGCTCCAGCCTGCCAATCCTGCGATGAGCCCCATTTACACGTTTAATCCCACCATTCAGGGTGTGGTGCGGGCAGTGATTCGAAAGTTTGCGCCTGTTTGATGTTGACAGGATTTTGGCTCCGTGCTATTGTATTGCCATTAATTCATCGAGCGAGTTCGAGCGTCCAGAATCCTCCTTTGCCCCAGCTTGCCAAGGCTTACGCCGGGCAAGCAAAGGCTTTGTTGAGGACGATAAAGAATAGCATCATAAGGTCGTAGGCTATTCGGCGCATCAACATCGTTCAAGCCCGAATTGCCTATGTATCAGCAGAATCAAGGGCAGGGTGGTGCAGGCGGTTGGCAACCGCGTACGCCGGGTCCCCGGCCAATGCAGGATGTGAGTGCGTTAAACCTCACCTGCGCGCAGTGCCAGACCCCGATCACCCAGCTGCCGTTTCAGCCGGCGATGAACCCGGATGGAACCCCAGCGCGGCCCGTCTACTGCAGCAACTGCAATCGCGATCGGATGAAAAATCGTCCGCCTCGCTATTAAAGCAGCGCAGAGAAAAGAGAAACGACCCCGAACAATCGGGGTCGTTTCTTCAATGACGAATACCAAGAAGAAAAGAGGGGGACTGCGATGCGCAAGGATGAATGCTCCAGCGCATCATCGGAAGCTGTTGAGCTGCGAATTTCGCGAGCGCATTGGCATGGCGCTGATGAACTTCGAGGGCCACGCATTCGAGCGTTTTTGGTATTTTGGAAGCGAGGTTTTCAAGCAGTGCGCGTATGGTCTCATCTCCGCGAGGACCGGAACACAGCGCTGTCTTGGGTTCAAAGGTGAGTTCTGGTTTGGCGCATTGAAACGCTCTTTCCGAAAGGTAGGGGAGATTAGCGATCATTGCGCGAAGCCCGGGCGTACGAATAGCAGAAAACATTGCGTCTTTGCAAAAGCAGATGCGCGTTGCGACATCGAATTGTTTGGCATTTGCGCGCGCGAGCAGAAGCGCGGCTGTTGAGGTATCGGTCGCGATGAATCGGAGGCTCGGCAACAGGCGCGCGAGGGTGATGGCGATGCAACCGCTGCCAGTGCCGATGTCGGCAACGAGCGAACCGGTCGGGAGCTTTTTAAGCTGGGCGATGATGAGTTCAACGAGCGCTTCGGTTTCCGGCCGCGGGATAAGAACAGAAGGGGTTACGCGAAACGGATGTCCGTAGAATTCTTTGACCCCAGTGAGGTAGGCAAGGGGGATGTGTCTGGAGCGTTTCTGAATGAATAGGGCGTAGCGTTTGCGCTCGTGGGCATGGGGGCGGTACTCTGGATGAGTAAGCAACCAAGCGCGATCTTTTTTAAGGACATGCGCAAGGAGGAGTTCAGCGTCAAGCCAGGCAGAGTCAATCCCGGCGTGTTTCAATTCTGCAGATGACTGTTGGAGTAACTCTACTACGGTCATATCATTAAAATACAAATGTACAAATCCGTACGAATATACAAATCGAACCGATTCATATTTGTGAGACTGTAGAAAAATGACAAATCATATTGTTCGAGCTTGTCGAGAACTTCGTTAAACATTATTGTACTTCTCGACTCGGCTCGAAGAATAACTGACTTTTTCTAGACTCTCATTTGTATATAAGTAGAAATTTGTAGATTCGTATTTTTATGTTTCACGATCGCACTGACGCCGGAGAACAGTTAGCAGAAACTTTAAGGCAAAAGGGCTACGCCGACAAGCCGAATGTGCTCGTGCTCGGCATTCCGCGCGGTGGGGTTATCGTTGCCGCGGAAGTGGCAAGGGCGCTCTGTACACCTCTTGATATCATTGTCACGAAAAAAATCGGCGCGCCGGATAATCCCGAGTACGCCATTGGCGCTGTCAACCTTGATGGGGAGGTGTTTTGGAATGAAATTGATGTCGGCGCACTTCGTTTGTCAGTTATTCAGCGGAAACAGTTGATCAGTTTGACGCTCGATGCCGCGCGCGAGAAAAACAAATCCCTTCGCGATGGCCGCAACGCGCGCGCGATCTCCGGGAAGACTGTTATCCTTGTTGACGATGGCATTGCAACTGGCTATACGACGCGCGCGGCGCTTTCTTACGTGAGTGTGCGACATCCGGCACGGCTCATTCTCGCAATTCCGGTTGCTGCTCCCGAGAGCCTCAAGCTTCTTCGATCACACGCCGATGAGGTCGTTTGTCTTGAAACTCCCGAATCCTTTGGCGCGGTTGGCGCGTTCTACGAAGACTTTCCACAAGTGGAAGATGAGGAGGTCCGAAGGTTTCTTAACGTTTGAGCGTCGTTGTTCCTTCCCAACGGACGATGCCGCCGGCACCACCCCCTCTTCCAGAAATTCCACCATCAGCAGTGCGAGAGCCGGAGAACTCCTCTCGCGTGCCTGCGTTCCAGACAATGGTCCACTGGACATTCTCGCCTTCCACTGCTCCGGACAGTGTCCCAGTACCACGCCAACCATCCGGCGGGATCGTGCCGGTAAGCTTGGTGCCGTTTTGTTCGAGTCGCATCGGAAAGGTGTGAGAGAAGGTCCGGTAGTGCCAAGAGGGGCCATACATGCCGGAAAACGTGGCGCTCCAGGAGCCGGTAAGCGAAGGGCGCGGCTCAGATGAGGAAACCGTATCCCTCGTAAATCGCGTGAGGGTTTTTACCACATACACCTTAAGTCTTTCTTGAGTGAAGTCTTTCCAATCCGGACGAAATTCTTCAAAGAGAAGCCGTAAAACCTCATGTTTTTGCTCAAGCGCTTTCCACGAGAGTGCTTTCTTCTCCATCTCACTGATGTCCTTTAGTGCGGCGCGGATTTCCGAGACGAATTTGATCCCGTCCTTCATTTTACGCTTCAACAGTACCGGCACCTTCGCGTTGAGTAGCCGACGGCCGATCTCGGCCGACGGACTCTTAAGCAGGTCATCCCCAATCAGGGCGGGGACAGGGAGTTTCACCCGTCTAGCAAGTTTCCCGATCCTTCCCGAGAGGCCGCCAACGAGCGCAAAGACTTTCTCTGCCGGAACGATACTGATGATGATAATGCCGTAATTCATCGCGTTGCGTACGGTAAAACTAGAATCAAGCCGCACCTCATCGAGCTCGTTTACTGGAAGCAGCAAGGAGAGAGCGAACCCTTTCGGATCTGCGGCGCGTCGTTCGCTGACTACCTGACGGAAATCTTTGAAAGAGACAACGTGAAAGAAGAGAGAAGTGGTGAGAGTATGCGCAGGTTGCTCACGACACGAAAATTTTAATGGCAGCTCGATGAAATCATCAATTTCATCTTCGGCAATTGGGAGCAGCTTGCCGAAAATGCGTCGTTCTGTAGGCGATTCAAGCGATCCAGCAGGGAGGGTGAATGATAGCGACTTTTCCCAAATGATTTGAGGTAAGTCGTTTCCGGTGGTGGTCTGACTGCCAAACAGTACCCCAGGCCGACCGCTGTCGTCCGAAACAGCGATCGTGCAGGCCGTCTGAGCGGTGTTCGCAATAAGCAGATCGAATCTGCCAATAACGCCGTTGTCGAAAGTGCCACCACTCTCGTATTCGTTTTTCGGCACAAGATAGCTCACATCGTTTTTAAACGAATGTTCCATCACTGGGGCGGCGTCGTATCCCCATAACGTGTCAAGTGCCTTGCGCAAATAAACGCCCGGTCGATCCGGCCTGGTCGTAAAAGACCAGATTTGGCTTTCGACTTCTATTGGTCGTGCTGGATCATGCGCGTCGTCCCGGACATCCACGCGCCAGTAATACGTCTGCCAATCAGATTCAATGAAGGCACTGACATCGTAACTGTCTTGAAGGAGCGTCGAGTGCAGTTCAATTGGTTTGACGGTGCGACGTTCTACTTTCTCGCGGTCATCACTGAAGTAAAGAGCGGCTCGGTGGAGTCGGTCCAGTCTTGTGCTGCCAGTGTTGCCGACCGTCGTCTCATGTTCATAGCTCATCTTCCAACCAAGCACGGCTTGGCGAGAAATTCGTTCCGCTTTGTCTGTCGGTTGGAGCAACCCTACTCCAGTTAACCGTCCGAGACGGTCGCTTGCTGCCGGAATTACTGTAATGGGTTGAGCAGACTGTTGAATAGTAAAATCAACCGTCGCAGCATACTTGGAAAATCCGCCGGGTTTGTAGCTCCAGACGTACAAGCGATATGCGCGGTTGGAAGAGAGCTTTCCTGCCGGGATTTCGAGCGTTGTGCCGGCGTAGCGTTGTTTCGTAAATTCCGTCACTTGCCTTGTCCCTTCAGCGCCGGGGCCTTGGCCGGGAGGCGCTTCCTCAATGTACACCTGATACCAGAGCGGGTTGCCGGAATCGGTCCAAGTGAATTTTGTCGGCAGCGTCACTTCCTCTCCTTTCTTCGGAGAGAGGATTTGTGGTAATCCTTTGATCGGATATACGTTGTCTTCTGGACCACTGCTTAAAGCGCCGCCGCAATCGTCCTTGACGTCCAGAGAAATGTTCTTCAGTGCGTGATACACGGAGTATGGCCCCCAGGAAACCGCGCCCTGCAGTTCGTAGGTCCCTCCAACACTTGGCAACGTGATTGGACTTGAGAAAATCGCATTCGAGGAGTTCCCGCCAACAAACATGCGTTTCTCTTCCACCGTGATCGGACGTTTTGAGCCATCCCACGCTTTCCAAAACAATTTAACCTCTTGACTCCCGCCAGAATTTTCTTTAAAAGCGGTAGTAATTTTTATGGTGGATCGGGGTGCAACGCAGGTTTTCTCCGTGTCCGCAGAATCGGTTGCGTAGACCCTGGTGAGGGTGATCGCCGGAGAGTCGGCGAGCGCAGTCGCCGAGAAAAATGTGAGGCTGATAATCCCAACAACGAGCAGAGAAAAGACTTGCATAGTGTGTTGTCGTTAGCCCCTTGTAATAAGTCCACTGTTCATGATACAGAATGGATATCCCGCGTCAATGTAAACCGTCAACCCCCTGTGCGCCGAGAAAGCAACAAACGACTCAATCTCATTCTTGAGCACCACCCGACGCTCGCGCTTACTCCGCTGCAGCGTGAAATTTGGCAGGCAGCGCTCGAGGCAGGAGCGCACCCATGGAAGGCGGCGTTTTCACGCGCCCGCGGTGTCACTGTCCAGGACATCACGAACGTCAGCCGCATCGTAGGGCGGAAGATATCGGCGGCTACTGATCTCGTTCGTTTGTGGGATGGAGAGATTTCATATTTCTTTGAACAACATGGCGGCGTTTGGGGTACTTCGAGGACGCGCCAAATGCTCTGGCCACTCCTCCGACCCACGAGAACGCTCAGCACACCGATGCAGCAGATGGTCGGATACTTTGTACCGCTTCAGGTAGACCTCTTGCGAGCGGCGATGCGGCTCCTGCGAGGGCAAGAGCGACAGTGGTTGAATGAACGTCGGCTCGATCCCGCCACGATCGCACTCGCCTACGATCTCTTTGTTTCAAGCGCCTACGTCGACCCGCAACATCGAGAGGTTCGTGCCGGGATCGAAGAATTCTCCACTCGTCGTGGACGCACGTCTTGGCTCTTGTGGCAGTTTTCTCATGGGACACTCCCGTACGTTCGTCCCGAACTTGTCGAAGATTTTCGTTCGTGGCTTAAAATGCGAATTCAGCGCCTCGATCAGCCGGCAAAATCGTTTGCTCACTACCTCTGCGGCTACTACGGCGGAACGAGACCGCAGGAGATGGACCGGGTTATTATGCATGACGCGGCATACGCGCCACGGTTCTATGATTACGAACCTCTCCTCCGACGCCTCGCGGGAAACATGGCACGATTCCCATACTGCTCGAGTGGCGTGTGGTCTGATCATAATTTTTTATCCCTCATCCTTATCGCACGGATATTTCCCCTCCGGAGCGCTGAGTGCACGCCCCAGGGAAGACACCACCTCTTAACACTCTGTCAGCGGGCACTTCATTCAACCGATCCATTCATCGCCCGCGAAGCCGAGCATCTCCTCGCAGGCTTAACCCAGCAATAGAACTTTTGCAGGCCACTGTGTGGCCTTCGCGCCGAAGGCGGCAAAAGTTTCACTACAGGCTTGACACGGCCGTGAGGTTGTGTTACCATTATTTCGGTCGTTTTATATCTTGCTCAAAGCAAAACGCCGTATGACTGACAAGTGTCCAAAGTGCGGTGCAGAGAGCGGTTGCACCTGTTCCTAGTCGTCCGCTGAAATCAAAAGAGAGCGTTCCAAAACGGAGGCGCTCTCTTTTGATTTATAGGTTTACTTTCCCAGTTGTGTCTTCACAATCCATGGGTGGCCAAGGAGAAAGCGCTGGGGATCCAACGGTTTGCCGCCTTCGAGTTGGAGGAGGGTAGGGAAGAGGACGCCCTTGATGGTTTGGATGGCGAGGAGTTCGTCTTTGAGGAAAACGCTCCCGGGCGGGCGTACAATTTCGGGAAGTCGAACTTCCCGAAATTGTAAGTCCGACTTCTGTGATTGCTCGGCGGCAAGTATTTTCAATCGCTTCATGTCTCTCTGCTCATCGATAGCCCTTCGACTCGGCTCAGGGGATATTATTTTTTTTATCATGCACCAAGCTCCGGGCCACGGAGCAAACGCACGAATCATCCGTTCGATCTTCGCTGCGTCATCCTTCTGCCAGTTGATTCGTCCGTGCTCGCGTGTGAGCATCTGCGTCGTCGTAGCTCGAGCGTGATCTTGAGGAGTTGGCGTCAATTTTCCCTCAAGCCACTGCGGAAGTGTGTTGACGATAAGCTCGCCGCCGATTGCGGCAAGTTTTTGAGAGAGTTGCGGCGTGGTCATGTCAAGCGCCAGTGGAAACCGTTCTTGGACGAGCATGGGGCCGTGATCGAGTTTTTCTTCCACGAGGAAAATCGTCACCCCGGTTTCGCGGTCGCCTTCAAGAATTGCCCACTGAATGGGGGAAGGGCCTCGATAGCGTGGCAGAAGCGAGGGGTGGACATTGAGGATGCCTTTCGGCAGCGCCGCGATTATCGCTTGTGGGAACAGCATCCCAAAGCTTGCGCTGACTCCCACAACTGGCTCACCATCCTCCAGTGCTGCCCGCAGTTCAGGATCAGTGAGACGTTTGACCTCAATCAGTTGGAGGTTATTTGCGCGCGCGTAGTCAGCCACCACGGTCGGGCATGGCTTGAGATGGCGGCCACGTTTGGCTGCTGCCGTGGTAATGACGACAAGCCGCTGGCGGTAGCAGGGGAGCAATGCTGAAAGGATCGGAAGCGAGAACTCACTGCTGCCGAAAAAAAAGATTGCCCGCTTATCACTTTCTCCGGTGGTCTTTGTCACGGTCATAGATGCTTGTCGCGCGGTCAATAAAGAGCTTTCCTTCCAAGTGGTCGAATTCATGCTGGAGCACCCGGGCGAGAAACCCCGAAGCCTTGAGACTAAACGGAACCCCGCGGCTATTGAACGCCTCGATCTTCAATCGAGTCGCCCGTGGCACTTTTGCCCATTTTCCGGGAACGGACAGACACCCCTCTTCAGCTTCCTGGGCTTCTTTCCCGATGTTTGAGAGTATTGGATTGATGAAGATTCCCTTATACTGTTCAGTTTCGACGAAAAAAACGCGCCAGAGTTTTCCAACCTGCACCGCCGCAATGCCAACCCCGGGCGCTGCGACCATTGTTTCTTTAAGATCAGCAAAAAAGTTGTCGTAGTCGCCGGTCTGCAGCTGCTTGAGGTTGAGTAATCGCGACCGCTTGCGCAACACCGGGTTAGGATAGGAAGGCAAAGAAAGGATCATACTGGTCAGTGCACTTCAATGCTCAATGCTCCGGCAAACCGATCCAAGAGAAGGGATTGGACGATGTTCCTGCGTTCAGGGCATCTGCCATTCCAACGTAACACGATTTCCGGACCGTTGAATGACTGCGTTGCGTCATCCGCGTAACGCTTAAGGAATCGAACGAGTATAGGCACCTTCTTACGGAGGTGAATAATGAGCATAGTGGAAAACGGCGGGAAGCCGAAACGTTTGCGTTCGGCAAGTTCTGCGGTATAAAAATCAGAGAAGGAACCAGATTGTAATGCAGTAAAAAGCGGCAGTGAGGAGGCTCGGGTCTGGACGAACATGTTCCAATGGTTTTGCCTGGCAATGCCTGCGAGAGTAACAAGGCGGGAAAAAAGCAACTCGGCGCTTCGATATCCCTCGTTTGAAAGCATGCCGTCAAGAGAAAGAACGCCGATACCAGCAAACGCTCCAAGATGTTTTGCAACAGTTTCTATCCTATCAAATACGTATGACGTTGCAAGCAACACGATTGGGCCATGATGGGCTGGCAACGTCGGATGATCCGCGCTGAATTCCCGCACGTCTCCCGGCAACATTTTAGCGATTTTTTCAACCACCGAAGGCTCAATGATCAGTTCACTTCCGGCACACTGGGCGCATTGGAAGGGCGGTTGAAATCTTTTACACGCGCGACAGAAGAGACGCGAGTTCGAAAGCACGAGCGGCTTTGCGCAAGAGCAGCGCGCGATCACGTGGCAACAACGACAGCGTACTGTTTTGGTTTTCTTTGCGTACTCATGGATAAGGACAAGGCTCTGACCTTTCGCGAGCGCGTCAGTCACGAACACGCGGCACTGCTCACTCACGAGACGTTCTTCCGGAGGTCTGTCTTCCAGATCAACGACGCGAAGCGTCGGACCCGATAACGTTTGCGTTACATTCGTCTGGTGAAGCTCGGCAAACAATCCAAGCGACGGGGCACTCCCCAGTCGCGTGTAGGGGACATTTGATGCAGCGGCGAGAGTAGCGGCAGTTGGTTCTGTCCAGTACCGCGGGGTCATTTCAAATGCTCCGTGATCTTCGTGGTTTTCATACAGCAGGAGAAGGGCTGCGAGCTTGCTCAACGGCAGGAACAATCCGATGCGCGTTGAAAGAATGAGCATGGGTTCTCCGCGGCTTGCGGCATGACCGATTGCGCGTTGTTTTAAGCGCGGATAATCGCTATGAAGGACAACGGGTTTGAATGCGATGCATGCTTGGGCGAGCTGATCGAGAAGAACGCTGTTCGGGAGTACCGCGAGAATCTGTTTTTGCGGATACTGTTGATACACGAGTTCGATTTCGCGACGATAATCGTCACTGGTCATCGCTTGTCTCCAGATGGGATGTTTTGCACTCATGTGGGATGGTTCGGGTGGTGTCGGTGCGGGCAGCGACAATTTTTTAAGGTCGAGAAAAGAAAAGGTTGAGCGCAAGAGCACGCCAAAGCCAACGCCATACTCTTCGCGCATCCAACGGAAGAGGCGTAGAGTTGGCGCAGGAAGAACAAACAGGGGCTTCAGGCGAATACAGGCAAGCAGGCGATAGGCTCTTTTGCGATCAGGCTCAAGCGAGAGCACCACGCCATAGATTTGCTTTCTTCGCAGCGGAATGGAAACGAGCTCTCCGACAGCGACCCCTTCCTCGGCGCTGTAATCATAGCAATCCCGGGCGTAGGGGAGTCGGAGCAATGGGGCAACCTGTACGATCATACGTCACTCTTTCCGGAACTCTTCGAGCGCACGACCAAGGTCTTCCGTGGCCACATCAATGGGATTTCCGGTGGGGTAGTGCGCTGCAACGTCTTCTGCGACGGTCACAATCTGATTCCATCGGTAGCCGAGCGATTCAAACGCCCGGGCGCTCTGGATCGGCCGTTTCTTGCCGCGGTCAAGCAGATATACGGTAGGGGTTGTCGGAGTTTTTAACACGCTGACCGCCGAGGCAGTAAGCGCATCGGTAATCGGCAGACCCTCCGGGTATTCTTGAAGCGTTTTTGTTGACACTGATTCAATCTCTTCAGGGTTATACCCAATGGTTTTTAGTGTTTGAGCGTCGGCAATGCGACGTCGTTCGGTCGCAAGGAGTAACCAGACCACTGCATTAGGAGCACGGACCACGGCAAAGGGCGCCGCTTTCATTGGCGAAGACTCGGGATATTTGAGAAGTTCCTCTGGCAAAACAGCAATGGCAGATTGTGCGCTATATTGGGCGCGCAGCAGGAGGCTGTCAATCTTTTTCCGGCGTCCCTTGGTGATATACCAGAGCGTTTGGTCCTGACGATTCTCTACTATCGAGCCTTCGGGGTAGAGCTGCTCAAACCACCGATTCCAGATAATCCAGAAATTGCGGTTGCCATTGATATGCGGAGTGTAAAGGTAGAGTGCGGCAGTGGCGCGGGAAAGCGGAGTAACGCGCCGCCGGTCAATGCGTACGGTTTTCCCCGGAAGAATTTTAAACTCCTTCGGGTGATCAAAGAAGTATCGCAATCGTTGGGCGGCAAAATCCACTTGTTGCGCAAAACCACGAAAAACTTGGAGGCGCGGATCGTTTTTCCGACAGTCATCGCAAATTCCGTACCCGGTAGCCCAATCAAGGCGGCGCTTGGCGCCGGGTAATTGGTAATTAGTAATTGGTAATTCATGTTCGATGAGACTTTGCTCTTTTTGTAAGAGCACAAGCAGCACTTTTGGATTGATACGATGCTTGCGCGCTGCAATGACAATAATATCCGCCGCTCTTTTTAAGCTCCCGTCTACGTCGCGCGGAGCATATCGGGAAAGGGGAGAACCTTTGGTCTCAAGGAAGTTGCGGACCTCGGGCAGCCCCCACGCGGTGGAATCCTGAAATTCCGAGTCGTTTAAAAGGTAGTGCGGACTAAAGGCAACTGCTCCAGAGGGCAGGATGACCATGATAATGACAAGGATACCGATCCCCCAAAAAAAGAGAAGCTGGCGCGTCATACAATGGGTATAGTGTACCACTGCGCGCCAGCCGTGTTGAAGGGGGTGGCCGAGATCCCTATTTCGCCGTTACCACAATCTCCTCGCCTTTGGCGCTGACAAGAACACGCGCGCCGTCTTTTATCGCGCCTTTCACCAAGATCATCGCAAGCGGATCAAGGATGTCTTTCTGGATCACGCGCCGGAGGGGGCGCGCTCCAAAGAGGGGATCGTAGCCGCGTTTCAGCAGCACGGTCTTTGCCGCCTTATCCACGACGAGCTTCATCGCGCGCTGTTTGATCCGGTGCTCCACTTGGGCAAGCTGGAGTTCGAGGATATGCTCGATGTCCGAGGGGGAGAGCGCATGAAAAATGATGATCTCATCAATGCGATTAAGGAACTCGGGTTTGAAGTTCTCCCGGAGAATTTCCTGAAGCTTTGCGCGCATTTCGTCGTGGCGTTGCTCTTCCTCTGATTTCTTCCCGTCGTGATCTTTAAACCCAATGGAGTACTGCTCGATAAGGCGGTTGCCGAGATTGCTCGTCATGATGATGATCGTATTCTTGAAGTTTACCACCCGGCCCTTGCCGTCGGTGAGCCTGCCGTCTTCGAGAATTTGAAGCAGGATATTAAACACCTCCGGGTGCGCTTTTTCAATTTCATCAAACAGCACAACGGAGTATGGTCGGCGGCGGATTTTTTCCGTGAGCTGTCCGCCCTCTTCATAGCCGACATAGCCGGGCGGGGAGCCGATGAAACGGGATACCGCATGGCGCTCCATGTACTCGCTCATGTCCACTCGGACGATCGCGTTCTCGTCATGAAACATGAACTCTGCCAAGGCTTTCGCAAGTTCGGTCTTTCCAACGCCGGTCGGCCCCAAAAACAGGAACGAGCCAATCGGCCGTTTTTCTTCGGCAAGCCCCACGCGGTTGCGTCTCAATGCGTTGGCGACAGCAGCAATCGCCTCGTCTTGCGCAATGACGCGTTTCTTCAATTCTTCTTCGGCGCGAGAGAGTTTTTCAACTTCTGTCTCAAGCATCCGTGAAACCGGGATACCGGTCCATCGGGCAACGACCGCGGCGATGTCTTCCTCGGTCACCTCCTCTTTGAGGAGACGGTGGTTTTTCTGGAGTCTTGCGAGTTTCTGCTCTTCGCTTTCGATCTTTTTCTCGCACTGGGGGATTTCGCCGTAGCGAATTTCCGCGATCCGCTGAAGGTTCCCGCTGCCTTCGGCAATTTCGGCTTCCCGCCTAAGGGATTCGATGGTCGCTTTTGCCTCGCGGATACTCGTGATGATGTCTTTTTCTGTTTTCCACCGGAGCTCCTGACTCTGGGTCTTCTCCTTAAGTTCGGCAAGTTCTTTCTCAAGCGTTTTCAGCCTCGCCTGCGAGGGTTTGTCATTCTCTTTCTTCAGCGCCTCGCGTTCGATTTCCCGGCGCCGGATTTCACGCTTGAGGGTTTCGAGTTCCTGCGGGAGCGAGTCAATTTCCATCCGCAATGCGCTCGTTGCCTCATCAACAAGATCAATGGCTTTATCCGGCAGAAAGCGATCGGAAATATAGCGACTCGAGAGTTTGGCTGCAGCAATAAGCGCGGCATCGGTGATCTTCACCCCATGGTGCACTTCGTAGCGCTCTTTGATGCCGCGGAGAATTGCGATCGTATCTTCAACCGAGGGTTCCCCCACGAATACCGGCTGAAACCGTCGCTCAAGCGCTGGATCGCGTTCAATGTACTTCTGATACTCCTTGAGAGTCGTGGCGCCAACGGCTTTGAGGTCCCCGCGGGCAAGCGCGGGTTTGAGCAAGTTTGCCGCATCCATCGCCCCCTCAATGGCGCCGGCGCCAACGACCATGTGCAGTTCATCCACAAAGAGGATGATTTTCCCTCCGGCGCTTTGAATGTCCTTCAGCACTGCTTTAAGCCGATTTTCAAATTCACCGCGAAATTTTGCGCCGGCAACAAGAGCGCCGAGATCGAGTGAAACGACCTCCTTACCTTTTAAACTTTCCGGAACGTCACCGCTTGCGATGCGTTGTGCCAAGCCCTCAACAATGGCGGTTTTGCCAGTGCCAGCCTCCCCGATGAGTACGGGATTGTTCTTTGTCCTTCGGGATAACACCTGCATGATCCGACGGATTTCTTCGTCGCGTCCGATGACCGGATCAAATTTCTTCTCGCGGGCAAGCTTCGTTAAATTCGTCGTATACTTTCCTAAGGCTTGGTAATGGCTTTCCGGCTCTTCGTCCGTTACCCGTTCATTGCCCCGAACCTCCTTAAGTCCGCGGAGTACTTCATCGCGGTTTAACCCAAATTCAGTGAGAATTCGCTGCGCAGTCGAAGGAACGACAAGAAGTGCGAGCAGAAGGTGTTCGGTTGAAATGTATTCGTCGCTCAAGCCTTTTGCTTCAGCAGCAGCTTGCTGGAGCACGGTACCCATTTCCTGGGTGATTGCCATGGAGGGCGCTGCAGATTGCTGATAGGCAAGCCGGGGGAACATTGCGGCAACCCCCTCGGCTCGTTCGCGCAATTTCGAAACGTCCTTGCCAATATGCGAAAGGAGCCCGGGCACCACCCCATCGTCTTGAGAAAACAATCCGATGAGCAGATGGACAGGATCAAGCGCGGCGTGTCCCTGCTCTGTTGCAATGCGGTGGGCTTCCTGGAGCGCTTCCTGGGATCGAAGGGTAAAGTTTTGAGGGATCATGTGTGTGAGCTTATAGCTGTTAGCTTTTAGGATTTTATTGTAGTGTAGTGTATTGATTGGGGTAGGTATTTAGAGTTGGCACTCGATGAGTAAGAGTGCTAATTGCACTATAGGGTATCGCCGCACTGTTGTCAACTGTGAATAGTATGATACACTCTTGCCCGGAGGTGCAAAATGTTCCTTGGAATCGCGATGTGGATCATTGGCGCCGTGATGGCCTTGATCGTTGCGGTAACAATCGCTATCGGGTTCTGTAGCGGCCCGTTTGGGGTCCTTGCGACTGCGTGGGGGCTCCTCTGCGCCCTCCTGCTGCTCGCTGACGGTCAGTCAAGACCGGAAGAAGGGGAGTCAACCCCGATGGCCCGCGGATACCCCGGAACCTTCGACGATCTCAAGGGTTCGGTGGCGAGCATTTCAGCGCTTCTCGCCTCCGTGCTTTACGCGCTCGTGTGCGTGTGGATGACGTGGGGGCTCGCGTGGTCATGGCAGTTCGTGATTGTCACGACGTACGCGACCTTCATGACCCTCCCATGTTTCTGGACGCTCGGTCGCATGGCACTCGCGTGGGCGACGAAGCTCGTAACGTGGGGCATCGGGCGATCTTCCTGTCCCGCTGCCGAAGCCGATTGATCTGACGCCGCCGTTTGGCAACGGCAATTCATGACCTCGGGGTTCCTTCGGGGTCGCATTTGTTTTTAAGCCAGCAGAGATGATACTATGAAGAACGGTATGACCCGCCGATTATTCCGTTATGTCTCTTAAAATTCTTGGGGTGCGCGTGGATCCGTTTACCCGGGAACAAATTCTTGGGATCATCCGGACCTTTTTGGACTCTGACGTGCCGCACTACGTCGTTACCGTCAACCCGGAGTTCATTATTGCCGCGCAGAAGGATCGGGAATTCCTCACTATTCTCAATGCTGCCGATCTTTCCCTTGCCGATGGCATTGGAGTGCTCTGGGCAGCGTCGCTGCTTGCTGAACCCCTTCCGCCGCGAGTGAAAGTGGACCATCGCGCGCGCTGGCGATGGATTGTGCGCACTGCGGCGGCAAAGGCAATTGCCGTTGCCCTCTTTCCCGAGTGGATCAAAAATGCAATTCCTGCCCGGATAAGCGGCAGCGACCTCATCCATGAACTGATCACATTCGCAAGTCACTTGGGCCGGCGAATTGCGTTTGTCGGCGGTCGTCGGGGCGTGGCGCACCGTGCGGCGAACGCCCTTTTGCGCGATTGCCCAAAGGCGCACATCGTGCTTGCGGACGACGGGATCGAGCTTTCTGTTGATGAAATGGGACGACTCCGGTATACTGAAAGCGATCAGCGCGCGTTGCTCCACCGAATTGCACAAGGAAGACCCGATATCCTCTTTGTCGGTTTTGGGCATCTCAAGCAGGAGAAGTGGATTAAAGCGAGTTTTCGTCATCTCCCGGGGGTGAGACTTTTCATGGGGGTCGGTGGCAGCTTTGATTTTCTCGCGGGCCGGATCCGTCGCGCTCCGCGATTTTTCCAGCGCCATGGGTTGGAGTGGACGTGGCGGTGGGTGCTCGAGCCTACCCGTACGCCCCGGATGCTTGATGCGACAATCCGATTCATGGCGCAGGTGATGAAGGAAAAGTACCACCGGCCCGAAGAGGCAATTTCCATGCTCCAATGAGTGTTCGCGTCCGTTTATCGCCATCTCCCACCGGGCCGCTTCACATCGGCACCGCGCGTACCGCGCTGTTTAACATGCTCTTTGCGCGGCAGCGCGGCGGGGAATTCATTTTACGAATTGAGGATACTGATCCGGTGCGTTCGAAGCGCGAGTTTGAAGAGCGCATGATTGATCTTTTGCAATGGCTTGGGATCCGTTGGGATGAAGGTCCGGACTGCGGCGGGGGCTACGGGCCGTATCGGCAAAGTGAACGAAAAGAACACTATCGAAAGGCGCTTGAACAGCTCGCAGCGCGAGGAAGCGTCTACCCTTGTTTTTGCACTGTCGAGATGCTCGAGGCTGAACGGAAGGCGCAGGAAGGACGGAAAGAAGCGCCGCGCTACCGTGGACGGTGTCGGGCAATTCCTCCTTTGGAAGCACAGCGTCGGATGGGGGCAGGGGAGAGGGTCGTTTGGAGATTGAAGATGCCAGAGGTTCCCCGCGACATCGTCTGGGAGGATATTATCCGCGACGAGGTCCGCTTCAGTAGTCGTGAGCTCGATGACTTCATTATTGCAAAATCGTTTGACGAGGTCCTCTATAATTTCGCGTGCGCTGTTGATGACGCCGCCATGGCAATCACGCACGTCTTCCGCGGCGAGGAGCACATCAGCAACACGCCGAAACAAATCCTCATTGCCGAATCACTCGGATTTCCAGCAATGGAGTACGGGCACATTCCGCTCATCCTCAACCCCGATCGGACGAAGATGAGCAAACGCCAGGGGAATGTTGACCTTGAATACTATCGGACAGCGGGCTACCTCCCGGAGGCGCTCGTCAATTTCCTTGCACTCCTGGGGTGGAATCCCGGAGATAACCGCGAGATATTCTCTCTGGAGAGCCTCGTTTCTGATTTCTCCATTGAACGCGTCCACAAGAGCGGAGCAGTGTTCTCGCTCTCAAAGCTCCAGTGGGTCAACCGGGAATATCTCCGCGTGCTTCCACTTGAAACGCTCTTGGAGCGTTTAGAGCCGCACATTCCAGAACCGTGGAGACCAGACCCGCGAAACCAAGACGTCCTTGAGCTCATTCGGGACCGGCTCACCGTTCTTTCCGATTTTTGGCAGATGTCGGAATTTTTCTATGTTTGGCCCACCGATTATCCTCCGCAGCGGTTGATCTGGAAATTGAATAACAATGAAACGGAAGAAATGCGTCGGAAAACCCGTGAATCATTGATGGCACTTAGACTGTGGCTTCAGGCGCAAACATTTGCGTGGGGCGCCATAATGCTTGAAGCGGCGCTCAAGGACTGGATTGCCAAAGAGGGAAGAGTGGTTGGAGAAATTCTCTGGCCGATGCGCGTGGCCCTTTCTGGCCGCGAAGCCTCGCCCAGCCCGTTTGATATCGCAGGTATCCTTGGGAAGGAAGAGACCCAAAAGCGTCTTGACGGAGCCATCAAAAAACTCACTCCATGAAAATTTTTCCATTCATTTTCGTCTTGTTGCTCTTTCTGCCAATGGAGGGTTACGCGTTTACAGCGCAAAGTGTATCCTCCGGAGAGCCGCAATCCCTGCCAATGGCAACGTCGGTACCGGCCCCGCAGGCAGATGTCCGTGCGCTTGAAGAAGCGCTAAAGAAAAAGAAGGAGTCTCTTGACGTGCTGAAAAAGCAAATTGAGATTTACGAAAAAACCATTACCGCGAAGCAGCAAGAGCGGATGACCCTTCAGGAGCAGCTAAGCTCTATTGAACAACGGCTGACGTCCACCCAACTTGGCGTTCAAGCGACGAAACAACAGCTTGAGATCCTTGCGCTCGAGATCACAAGGATCAATCGGCGATTAACGGAGCTCGACAATTCCCAAATCCAGCAACGGGAGCGCCTGCGAGCGCTGCTGTTGTTGTTACGAGAGGAAAGCGATCGCAATGTGTTGGAATTTTTTCTGACCGCTTCAACATTCTCCGAGCTCTATGATGATATTGCGGTGGGGGAGCGGTTGAACCGATCGTTGCTCGACGTGCTGGATGCATTAAAAACATTGCGTGCCGAAGCAACTGCCGAGCGCGATGAGCTCAAGAACCGCCAACAAGAGCAATTGAGTGTCCAACGAACGCTGCTCGATCAGAAGGCGAAACTCGACGGAGATCGCACGGTCAAAGACTTACTCATCGCATCCACGCAAGCATCGGAAAAAAAGTTTCAACAATTTCTCGAGGCTGCACGAACCGAAGAAGAACAATCAGACGCAGACATCCGACGTCTTGATCGCGAATTGCGCGAAAAACTGCAATCCCAGCCGCAGACGCGCGATCGTCTTGGAGTCGGGGCCGAGATTCCCATGATCTGGCCAGTGCCATACCAGGGGATTTCAGCAGGCTTTCACGACCCCACGTATGTGTTTAGAAACATCTTTGAGCACCCGGCAATAGATTTGCGCACCTTGCGAAACGGCGTTCCTTCCAATGGCCTTGAGGTAAAAGCTGCGGCAAACGGGTATGTTGGGCGGGTCCGGGATGGGGGAATGGGGTATAGTTACGTCATGCTCATTCACTCGGACCGCGTTTCAACCGTCTACGGACATGTCTCAAAGATCGCCGTGAAGCCGGAGCAGTTTGTAAGCCAAGGGGAGACCATTGCGCTCTCCGGCGGTCTTCCCGGAACCCCCGGAGCCGGCCGCCTCACGACCGGACCCCATTTGCACTTTGAAGTGCGTGTTGACGGCATCCCGGTTAACCCCTTAAACTCCCTTTCTCCCCGGTAGGGAAGAGGAACTCAAGGCGTCGCACAATGAATCTTATACGAACCACAGTTGCCGACATCGGGTGTCGACATCTATGATTACGGTCTTCGTTGCGGCAAGCCCGACAGTAATTGCGCTCGGCGGACGCGGAACTGGGACGCTGCAAGCCGCCGACTTGGGGTTCGATAGCGCACGAACTTCCGTACGGTCCTCTTGGAATAGTTTTTCATATCCCTTTCTCCTTCGAAACAACCTTCTCACCGAAACGAAGGTCAACGTACTCAAGAGGACGCGCATCGCTTTGCTGACGACGTTCAGCAAAGAAAGCATCCAAGCGTGCAAGAATTGATCCTACGG
>CAZNTM010000001.1:0-67956 GCA_964576005.1 uncultured Gammaproteobacteria bacterium | reverse complement strand
CTAGAGACTGTAGAAAAATACGCCACAGACGACATTCCCTGAAGCGTTGCCAAGCTGAGTCGAAGGGTTTCCTTAGGGATTCGGTAGCCCTTCGACAAGCTCAGGGCATAAATAAAGCATTTTTCTACAGTCTCGTCTATTGCCGCACAACCCTAAAAGCTAACAGCTATAAGCTAAAAGCTATCGGGTCCGCGTGACCCCCATCACAAACCCTATTGCCGCAAGCTCGGTTGCAAGCGCAGTGCCGCCGTAACTAATCAGGGGCAACGGCACCCCAGTGAGCGGCAGAACGCCGACCATGGCGCCAAGATTTAAAAACGTCTGCAGCACAAACCATGCGAGTATCCCCCCGATCGCAACGCGCGAAAAACGATCGTCTCGCAAAAGAGCGAGTTTGAGCATTGATCGCCAGAAGACCACGAGCACGACAAGAAAAATGGCGGTAAAGATAAACCCAAGCTCCTCCGCAGCAACCGCAAAGAGGGAATCGGACTGCACCTCGGGAAGATACTGGAACTTCTGGCGAGAATGCCCCAGTCCCCTGCCCCAGAGCCCGCCAGAGCCGATGGCAATGAGCGCCTGACGCACATGGTATCCCGCACCTTGAGGATCGTATTGATCATTCCAAAAAACCGCGAGACGATCCAAACGATACGGCGCCGCAAACACCAAAAGCGCCAATGCGGCCAGAGCCAAAAGAAACAAAATTGCAAGATGCGTAAGTTTTCCGCCGGCAAGGTAGTACATGACCAAAGCAATCCCCACGAGCACGAAGAGGGTCCCAATGTCCGGCTGAAGCGCCAAGAGGACCACGACGGGAAGAAGGATGAGCAGGAAAGAACCAAGGTCGCGTTTCACCTCCCCCCACCACGCGAGGACCAGAATGAGGGCGAACTTCCCGATCTCTGCTGGCTGGAATGAAAACGCTCCGAGCACAATCCAGCTCTTCGTATTGCCAATGCCGCGGATCCCGGGAAGGAGCACGACGACAAGCAATACGAGAATCGCAAGGTAAAACCACGGCGAAATCTTTCGCCAGAATGCGAGGGGGAGGCGCTTCGCAATGACAAAAAGAATGATGCCGGGAAGCACGCCGAAAAGCAGTTGGTGTTTGAAGTAAAAGTACGAATCTCCAAAGCGTTGAAAACCAACAACGTTGCTTGCAGAGGCAAGGAGAACGAGACCGGCAACGAGCAGCAATCCAGTGAGCCCCAAGAGGAGGTCGCGTTGGAGGGTGAGCGGGCGCATAATCACCTCACGATATCCAGCAACGCCAGAATAAGGCCAACGACTGCCGTGACCAGCGCAATGATCCAAAAACGCATGACGATCTGGGGTTCTCCCCAGCCAATGGCTTCGAGATGATGATGGAGCGGCGCACTTTTAAGCAACTTCCGGCCAAACAGCCTCCGGGAGATGATTTGCGCAAAAACAGACAGCGACTCAAGGACAAAGAGCAATCCGATCAGCGGCAGCAGCAACGCCGCGTTCGTGAGCATTGCCACCACGCCCAAGGTGACTCCGAGCCCCATTGCTCCGGTGTCGCCCATGAAGAATTTCGCGGGAGGAATGTTAAACCAGATGAACGCGAGTAAGGCCCCGACAATGACGCCGCAGAAAGCGGCCAAATCCACTTTCCCCTGCGCAAAGGCGATGATTCCGTAGGCTCCGAACGCCGCAAGCAGGGTGCCGGCAGCAAGCCCATCAAGCCCGTCAATTTCGTTGACGGAAAACGCGGTGGCGACAATGACAAGAATAAACAGCGGAAGATACCAAAGCCCAATGGGAATGTCTCCAAAAAACGGCACGCGCAAAATATCCCATTCGAGCTTCACATAAAACCAGTAGGCGCCGACGACTGCAATGAGCGTATAGAGGACGAGCCGGTGACGCATCCGAAGCCCGCCTCCAGAGGGACCGATCGCGTAGATATTAAAGAGGTCATCAAACAATCCGACCACTGCCGCGGCAATGAGCGCACCCAATGGCAGGTAGGTCTGCGAACGCGACAGGAAGGAGAGGGAAGAAAAGAGCGTATTCGGCAGAAGCAACGAAGCGCCGGCAAGCACGAGAGAAAGCAGCAATGTCGTCCCCCAAATGAGCACCCCGCCCATGGTAGGGGTTCCTGCTTTTGCCTGATGAAGCGTGCTATAGACCGGCGTTTCCGCTACCGGTCGCAATCGCTTGCCGAAATGATAGCGACGCAAAAATCGGATGAAGATCGGAGCCACGCCCATCGCTACGAGAAACGAGAGGGTGGTGAGGAAAAAAATCTTGACGATCGCAAGAGGCATAGACGCCTTATCCGGAAAGATTCTCCGCGACGGCAAACCGGACCACTGCGATACTCCCGAAGAGAAACAGCAAGGCACCAAACACGCTCGCGTAGGCGAGCAGCGCCCCCGCGCGTTCCTGTCGGAGGAATCGCGCAAGCAGAGCATTACCACCAGTGACGAGCACACTTAAAATCGCCGGCAGGAGCACCCATGCCCAGTGTCCGACCGAAACAACCCCAACTTCCACATTAAGCTGCAGCGGCACTGGACTTGCCGCAGCGTGAAGTTTTGGCAAAACGGAAATCACCGCAGAGGCCTGCAACGCCCACAATCCGATCGCAGTGAGATATGCCGCCCGCTGGTGAAAGAGCGACATGAACTTAAAACATGATGTCTTCTTCGGCGCGTTTGTACGGGTGGAGTTCTTCCGGAGCAAGCCAGTACTCAATCTCGTGTCGCGCTTCCTCGGGGGTTTCGGACGCGTGGACGAGATTGCGGACCGCCCGTTTGTCGCGATTCGCCGCTGCCGGAGAATCTACCGAATAATCCCCCCGAATCGTGCCCATCTCTGCGGCAGAAGGCATGGTCGAGCCTGCGAGTTTTCGGACCATATCAACCGCGTGGATCCCCTCAATAACCATTTTTACGATTGGTCCGGAGGTAAGCCCCTCGATGAGCCAACTGCGGACCATCGCTCCGATGCGCTTCGGATCGTCCGTGCCAAGCTCATGTGGCGCGTCATACCCGTACTTCGCGTACGTCGCAAGGGTCTTCTCTCCGAGGCGATTGATCCATAATTGCTCCTTCGGATAGTGTCCGTCCACCTGCTCTGGGGTGGCCGAGATCATCTCCAGAGCAATGATCTTGAGGCCGCGCTGTTCGATGCGACGAATAACCTCGCCGACCAAGCCCCGCTTCACCCCATCGGGCTTCACGAGCAAAAAAGTGCGCTCTTCTTTAGGGTGTTTCATATCAACAATGGTGGTCATGGTGTGAGACTGTAGAAAAATAACTCGAAGGGATTATTTCCTGAGCGAAGCGCAAGCGGAGTCGAAGGATTTCTTTACGATTTCGGTAGCCCTTCGACAAGCTCAGGGCATAAATAAAGCATTTTTCTACAGTCTCAGTGTACTACAGGGACTGGAAAATGACAATGGTAAGAAGAAAACACCAAGCGCCAACAGAGGACAAGAAAAAAGACGTAATAGGCAACCACAAACGACAGAGGGATGCTCCCAAGGGTGAGACTTGCAAGGGGCGCATCGGCGAACGCGGCAATGAGCAGCGCAAACCCCTCGAAAAGGAATGCAACGGCTGGAGCGATGAGGCGCGCAAGCAATAGAGAAAGCGAAGCAAGAGCAAGAAAGACAAGACCGACGTTTAAGAGCATGGGGGATAAAAGCACTGCCGGAACGTTCGCAAGCGGGGCAACAAGCGAAAGCTCGCCCGCAAACCAGAGGAGTAGCGGAACCGTTGCGCAAAGCGCTGCGAGCGTTGATGCCGTGGATGCGCGAACAGAAGGAAGACGCACCCAGTGGAAAAGTCGCGCGAGTCGTTCATCAATGGGCAGGCTCAAGACAATGACCCCGAGGCTTGCCAACACCGAAAGCTGGAATCCCAAATCAAATACGAGCAGCCATGGATCAAACAATACCATGCCGGCGGCAATAAGCCCGAGCAGGTGAACGGCGCTCCGCGGCCGGTCAAGAACACCAGCAACGACCACCGAGAGCGATGCAAGATACCCGCGGATTGCAGAGGCAGGCGCTCCAATCACAAGAAGGAAGAAGCCTAAAAAAAGTGAGATAAGGGCAGCGCGCTGGCGACGCCGGAACCGAAGCCACGTGAGCAATGTCTCAAGGTATCGCGCGAGCAATGCAAAATGTGATCCGGAAACCACAAGCAGATGAAGCGTGCCGGTGCGCCGGAAAGCATCGGTCATCTCGCGTGAAACGTTCTCATCAATCCCCAAAACGATACTTCTCAACAACGTCGCCGATTGCATTGGAAGAAGATCTCCCGCCGCTGTTGCAAGGCGATGCCGGGTACGGCGCGGAAGATCACGGAGCCGGTCAGCAAGCGGCGCAGATGAGATGACGGTCATTTCTATTGGCACGCACGTGCCTTTTTCGTGCCGACGGATGGCGCGAAGTACTGGAGCGAAACTAAAACCGCGCAATCGTTGCGACCAGCTCCCTTGCTGCCTCAAGCGACAGCGCACCCGTACCATGCTGCCGCGTCCAAAGGCTTCGAGACTCGGGAGATCAACCAGCACATTCCACCCATCGCTCGTATCGGTAATGATGGGCGCCAAACGAACGATCCCAGTAAGCTCCACCGGGGATGGCGGCAGTCGAGGCGGAAAGCGAATAGAAACATCGAGACGAAAAAAGCCAAAGAGGAAGGCTGTTGCCAACAAAAGCGCAAGGTGAAAGCGGCGGATGCAAAGAAGAACGCCGGCAATAAGCATGAATAAAAAAAGCGCCGCCGGAAACAACGGACCTTCAGGATACTGGGCGGCAATTCGAACGGCAAAGAGCGCGGATCGCGCAAAGACGCCGCCGAGAAACCCAAGCGCAAGAATCCGCAGAAGAAAACTTATTGGCACAACGTAGCAAAGACCCCCCGATCGCAATCGGAGGGTCTTTCGAAGCCTCAAGGTTGTTGTCGGCTACTTCTTCGGGGCCTTCTTCGGGGCCGGCTTTGCCGCAGCCTTTGAGCTTACTGCCACGGCTCTCTCAAGCGCTTTGCTTGCTGCTTCCGCAGCCTTAAGCATTGCCTTTGCCAAACCAACGACTTTCTTGTTTGGCGCTTTCTTGATTGCGGTAAGCTGTTTACTCGCGTCCTTGGCAAGCTTTGCTGCCTGCTTGTTTGCCGTGGTCACTGTTTTTACCGCGGTGCGCGCTTCCTGTACTGCTGCTTGCGCCACTTTAAGACTCTTCTGGAGCGCTGTCTTCTGGGCCTTTGAAAGCCCCTTTCTCCTCTGGTTCTTCTGAATGGTCTTCAGCGCGGTTTCTGCTGTTGCCAGCGCAGACTTGACGGCTTTGAGCGCATCATTTCCCGCTTTCAAGGACTCGGTCAGGGCTGCAGAGATGTCTTTGGCAATTACCCTTGCTTGAGCTGGAGTGGCTTTCGTGAGCGCGACGCGCGCTTCCTGCAGTTCCTTACGGACCTCTATGGCAGTTCTTCGCGCTTCCTGAACAATCTGCTGTGGCGCGAGAGCTGGAGCGGGTACTGGAGCTGGAGCGGGAGAAGGCGCAATGGCCGGAGCTGGAGCAGGAGCCGGTGCAGCCCCAACAGAGCTAGCAGATCCACCACCGCCTCCGGTACCTGCAGCCGCCGCAGTGGTCGCACTGCCAGTGAGCGCTGTATTGCTTAAGTTATTGTTGCTGTCGTATGCGCGAACATTAATGTACGTGGTCGTGCTTGGGCTAAGACCGGAAATCGTCACACTCGTGCTCATGGTTGTGCTGCTGGAAAGCGTACAATTTGATGGAGCAGACGTCCCAGTCGCATAGCAATAACCGCTCAAGTTATTAAGCGAGGTGCCAAGTGCTGTCATCGTCGGAGCAGTCCAGCTAAAGGTGATGGAGGTGGTCGCGAGCACCGAAGTTAGGCTGGTTGGTGGATTTGGCAGGTCGTCAGAAGAGGCCGTCGTGTTGTAGCCATAGGTCCCGCCATAGTATCCGTAGTTTCCCGCGGCTTGGTTTAATGCTTGCACGGTCCGGTTAAACAAGAGCGAAGAAAGCACGAAAAGCACCATGACGGCGCTGCCAATCGCTCCGGGCCATTGCTGGCGAACTCGCAAATGCTCTTTTTCCATAAAGACTCAAAGGTTTAAGATTTGCCAATTAATTTGGGCTCAATTAAGATGAACCAGCTAAGAATGAAACTCTATAAAAAAACTTATACACACTTATCCACAAGTGTAGTACCATTATACAAACTTTCCTGACAACGGGCAAAGCAATGGTTATGCACAGTAAAAAAATAGTAATGGAATGGCTGCAATTACGATCTAAGCCTATTGCCGTAGGTGTAGTTTTTATGGTGTTACTGACGCTCGCGACCTACGAAGCAATGCCGCTACTCTTCCAGGTTCCATTTTTACTCTACGCTCTCTTCATTTATCTCGTACTTGCTCAAGGACCGACGAATGAGAATAACCATGAAAGCTCCTTGTGGCTTACTCCCGAACGATACGCCCTTATTGTGCTCGGAGCGTCTGTTTTTTTTATGAGCCTCCGTATTCTGCCATTTTTGCGCTTTGGGGAGGCGCCACTGGGATACGATACCGGCTTCTACTGGAGATATTTTACCCTCGTGACCCCCGCAGGTACGAGCTTAAAAACACTAGGGACGAGCAATATCGCCTATACACCCTGGTTTATCGCCTACCATCTTGGGATTTCTCCTCTTGTCGCAATCCATGCGCTCCACCTTCTGCACCAAGCCCTCACTTTAGGAGCACTCTACTTTCTTGCTCGCTCCTTGCCGGTTTCGAAACGCCAACGCGAAACCATTGGAGTCATTGTCCTCATTCTTGCTGCCGTCTCCATTAACCAATATATGGGGTATTGGTGGATGTTTTATAAACAATCCGCGGCGCTTCCTTTTCTTCTTTTTGCACTTGGCTTTTTTCTCCGCGGCCAATGGATCGCACTGCCGTTGGCGGCAGTGGGTGCGGCGGTCCACCTCCAAACCGCGATCCCATTTTCCATTGCGTTAGCGCTCTATCTCGCGATACGGATCGTTTGGCAACTCTCTCGCACGCGAAGGATTGATCGTGAGACCTTTTGGCTCACGATCAGCGCCATCATCGGGGCCGGACTTATACTCTCGTTAAAAACAAAAGAAGACATCGCCAACTACTTCGAATTTATCTTTCGATATAAGGGCCTCGCGACCACCGGGGCACTATGGGAAGTTGAACACCGTAAGGGCCTCTTCATCCCGTTCGCCACGATGCGTCTCAATAGTCTCTTTTACCTTCCATTTGCCACGTTGGGGTTTCTTCAGCAGCTCAAGCTGTTTCGGTCTGCCGCTACCGAAGGGCGAATGCTCCTCTTCCCCATCTTGGTTGCAGTCCTGCTCGCACTTTCGTCAGCGCCGGTACTCTACCAACACCGCAATCTCATTGCTCTAGACAGCATGGTGTTGCTCCTTGCCGCACCAGTGCTCTTGACCTTTCTTATCCGCATCCGACAATACGCCATGAGCCAGCTCTGGTTGGGGCTCTTAGGGATTGGGGCGCTGCTCTTTAGCGCCGGTGTTATCCTGAACCATCCGCCACAGTTTACCACCAGCGAAGCCGCAGAGCTGACCGCAGTGATGGAGATGGTGGGCTCCCAAAGACCATATGTTTACACCATGGCAACGGATGCGATGTACACCCCCTGGGTCTACGCCTATACCGGTTTTGAGCCAACGATTGCGCCTGGATGGCTCACCTGGGATCTCTGGACATACACAATGTGGAATCAATTTTGGAGCACGAGAGAAAACGTGGACCGAGAGGCTATGTTAGCGATGTATAAAAAACCAATCTATCTCTTTATCGGAGATCGCCAACAACCCTCCCTCGCACTACGACGTTTTCTCCGTGAAAATCCACGAATTACCAATATCAGCCCACATGTCTGGAAGTTTCTCCCCTTCAATCTTGATAAACCTTCGAGTACACATCTATGATCCTCATCACCATCCTGCTGCTCCCGTTGCTTCTCGTGATTCCCGGATTCCTTCTCACTGATCGGATCGTCCCATGGACTGATCGAATCGAACGAGCAGCACTCTCGGTGCTGCTCTCGCTCGGACTCCTCTACATTGTTCTCTCAATGTCTGAACGTTTTCTAGGGAAATTTACCCCCGTGCGTCTCGTGGGCGCCGTGGTGGCTATCGAATTCTTCGCGCTGATATCTGGTCGTCGCGCGACGTCGCGCCAAGATCTAAGCGCGCGGAAACTCTCCTCTGCGCCCAAGCGACCGGGAAGCTGTTTCAAAGACGGCAACAGCAAATAAACCGGCGATAAGGCCCGTGAGGCCGACAATTGCCATACCCTGGACGCGGTTGGCGGAAGGAAGTCGGCCAGGCAAACGCGTCGGGCGAGCGAGCAACCGAGTCGTTCCGAGATGCTCAAGTTTTTTTTCCGCCTCGACCGTGTTTAACTGCAACTGGCGCTGTTCTGCTTTTAAGTCAAATTCTTCCTTATCCACCGCAGTTCTTTTATCGTTCACGACAACATGAAGTTGGTTCTCCAGGATCCTGACTTTATCGCGTTGCTCGGCAATGGTGTTATCAATAAGCAACACGAGATCAATGAACGAGCGATCACTGCCGCCATAGTCCACCGCCTTGGCAAGCAGACGTGTACGGTCTTGCTCTGCAGCACGGACCGTCCCGGTGGCATTCTCAATTTGCCGCAGGAGCAATTTTTGTTCTTCCAAAATGCTGGCACGCTTGCGCGGTAAAAATTTTTCGCGATCTTTGACTGCAACGAGCGAAAGTGCAATGCGATCGCGTTCTTGCTCTAAGGCGGCACGGAGCCCTTCGAGGCGCGCCTTATGATCTTTGATCAGCAGGTCCGCGATACGCTGCTCAATCTCCACCAGGTCCTTTGTGTCAGTCAGATCCCCGGGAGCTCGTAGGGCGATGAGATCCGTCGCGTCCTTCGGTATCTGCGCTGTCACGACATAGCGCTGCTCGTCATACCCATATTCTTGGGCGTGTGATTTGAGTGCGACGGGGATATAAGCCTCCTCAAGACGAGCTGCAACCTTCTGGGCACTTTCCAAGGCATTCCCATCGGCGCCGTTGGCAATCTCTATGATCGCCGTATGTTCATAGGGAGCGACCGGCAGTGACTTAAAATACAAAAAACCAATGGCAAGAAACGCCAACACCACGGCGACAAAAACCTTCCAACGCCGGAAGAGCGCATTCAGGTAATCCATGATCGTAAAGACACCATCATCGCGCGTCTGCCCCTCCGACACTCTCACTGCTGCACGGGAACCGGGGAAGCTCGACGGTGGTTGAAATTCATCCATACGGCGGCATCCTAACAATACGCCGTACGACCTGTCAATGAGAAGACAGACGCCCTGCCCGATAGACCAAAATTCCCAGCCACTCCCGGAGCGCACGCACCGATGTTCCGAATGACTCGGCACTGGGAAGAAAACTCAAGGACGTGAACGTCCTGGGGGCAGAAAAATCGACCCCGACGGGAATAATACTGACATCAGGCGCACGAAATGCCTCGACCGCCCGACGGATATGCCACGCAGACGTCACCAGTATCATGCGGTGGGCAATCGCGCTCGGAAAACGCTCGTGGAGTAGGGCACGTACCGCCGCGGCGCTCTCTTCGGTCGTGCGTGAATGCGTTTCGAGCCAAAAGTCTTCGGCAGGGACGCCGGCCAAAACGGCAAACGACGCGGCGATCGAGGGCTCGTCCACTATGGTACCGCTGGGTATCCATGGTCCACCGGCATAGAGAATGGGAACGCGCCCCTCGCCCTCGCGATACAGTTGAATTGCTCTCCAGAGGCGCTTGGCACTTGCAGCGGACAATTCGGCCGGACGCCCATCATGGCTCGGCTGTGCTCCACCGGCAAGCACGAGAATTGCAGTCATATCCCGCGTTGCGTGCGCGCGGGAGGGCACGCGGCGCTCAAGATCACGAAGCAAGAGGGCTGCGGTCGGTTCGATACTCAAGAGATAGTATACGATTGAGCTTGCCAAAAGCACGCGCTTTGCCCACCGGAGGTTACGGCTCATCAACCATATGGCGAGAAGCATCCCGACCAAGACCAGCATGGGAGGGAGCAGAAGTCCTTGCAGCAACTTGTAGGGAAAGAGCATGAGCCATTCCGACCTAGCCGTTGAAATGGGCACCACCGGCGTCGTCTTCTACTTGGATACCGAAGCGACGGACAAACATCGTGGTGTGAAGATTCTCTTCGAGTGCCGCCACGACGGTACGCGCGCGGTCGTCCGGAATTTTCCGTGATGCAATCCAAAGCTCGATCGGGGACGATACCGGAACCTCAACAACAGCGGCGATATCCTCAACGCCGTAAATGGGCACACCGACCATCAAGAGATGGCGTTTGCCTGGATCATCGTCGAGAAAGCCAAGCACCCGAACATGCGCATAGCGCTCGTTCTGGGAGCATTCATCGTAAAGAAGTCGCCCAGCCCGTCCAGCTCCATAGATAAAAATGCCGACGGTTCGCATCTTGAGAGCGCGCTTGCCCACAATATCGTCAAAAACACGGAAGGAAAGACGGGAACCTGCGGTAAGTAAAAAGAGTAGGACCCCGTAGATAATAAACACCGCTCGGGAGTAGCCGCGGAAGCCATAGAGACCAGCAACAAGCGCAATGGAGGTACTGGTACCAAACAACACCCCCTGCATGTATCGCCCCAGGTCCGCAACCGTAATGAAGCGCCAGATGCCACGGTAGACGCCGGAGAAAAAAAAGGCGATTAAACTTGCAACAATGACGATCGGAAGGGACTCAATGTAGCGATCGGCATGTTCCTTGAGCGTCCCTTCAAAGCGCAGGTAAAACGCGGCGTAATACGCTCCAGCGATCAATATAAAATCAAGGAGCACTTCGGCGATGCGCCGTTTATAGAGCACGTCAACAACCATGGGAGTCCACCGCGATCTCAGCGGTAGATTGTCGGGTGCAGCATAGGATTTGACACGCCAGAGGTAAATGCCCACAAAGGTGAGAAAGGTTGCATAGAGCCCGACGATGAGCACGGCATTGACTGGCCACAATCGCAAGGCCACCGCACTCATCCCTCCCACAAACGAAAATGCCCACAAAATGGCAACCGCCCGACGTTCAGAAAATCCGAGGCCCACAAGACGATGCGAGCTGTGATCGCGCCCTCCCACCGAAGGCGCCCGGCCGTGCCAAAGACGACTCATCGTCACCAAGATGGTATCAAAAATCGGGATCGCGAGGACCGTGACTGGGAGAATCAAGGACAACAGCACAGAGGATGCCGGAAGTGAACTATTCAGTCGCGTGGATGGAACGAGACCGGCCAACACATATCCCAATAAGAGACTGCCGGCGTCGCCCATAAAAATTTTCGCCGGATGGTAATTAAAAACCAAAAAACCAAGGACAGCTCCGAGCAGCGCCACGGCAATACCCACAGAGATCTCCTGGGAAACAAGAGAGAAGCCAATGACTTGCAACGTCAGAAGTGTCGCAAGCGCAATGGCGACGACACCGGCAGCAAGTCCATCCATGTTATCAATAAGATTCGTCGCATTCACGATCCCGATAAACCAAAAGAAGGTGAGGAGAACATTGGCGAGGTACCACGGGGTTGCCGCAATGATGACCCCGGCTGCGATCGGGAGACTCACCGCAACAATTTGACCGATGAGCTTCGTCGACGGTTTAATGGTTACGATATCATCAACAAGTCCGACGACGTAGACACCAAACGCGCCCACAAGAAACGCAACATGTTCCCGTGGCGGTATCACGCCAGTCGCGAGAGAATATGCGACGACGCCTAAAAAAAATGCACATGCAATGCCGACTCCGCCGTAGCGCGCGACCGGACTTTGGTGCCAACGATCGCGCCGAGGGACCACGACCCAACCGTACCGATAACAGCGGTTGCCAATGAGCCAGACCAACACGAGGCTGGTGAGCATTGTCCCAACACCAATGGCAGCAATGATCATACGGAGAACGCCGCGACGACCGACTGAAGAATGGTGTCGAGATCCACAGTCGGTGTCCAACCGATCAGTCGGCCCAACCGCTCGGTGGAGGGCACGCGACGCTCCATATCTTCAAAGTCTTCTCCATAGGCTTTCTCATATGGGATATAAACGAGACGCGAGCGACTGCCGGTCATCGCGATAATTTTCTTCGCAAGATCTTCAATGCTAATTTCGCTGCTACTGCCGACGTTCAACACCGATCCGAACGCCTGTTCGTTTTGAATAAGCAACAAGAAGGCGCGGATGGCATCCGCAACGTGCAAAAAACAACGACGCTGTCTGCCAGTACCAAAAATCGTCACGTCCTCACCGCGCAACGCTTGGCCGACAAAGCGCGGAATCACCATGCCATACGCCCCACTCTGGCGCGGGCCGACCGTGTTAAACAAGCGCACGATCACGATAGAGACTCCCTTCTCCTTCCAGAAAAGATGGGCCACGAGCTCATCGAGTGCCTTGGCCATTGAATACCCCCAGCGAGTTTTCAAAGGCGAGCCCAGAATACGATCATCGTCTTCCTCGAGGGCATCGCTCGTGTTCTTGCCGTACACCTCGGAGGTCGAGGTAAACAGCATCTTCTTGTGATGCCGATGCACCGCGTCTAAAACGACTTCAGTGCCATGAATATTCGTGGTCAGGGCTTCCAAAGGGCGATCAAGAATAAGTTGGACTCCCACGGCTGCGGCCAAATGATACACTACATCAGCACCGCTCACCAGCTCATCAACGACCGACCCATCCAAAATTGAGCCGTTGACAAAGCGAAAATCTGGATTATCTTTCTGTGAGGCAATGTTCTCCAGCCTGCCCGTCGAAAGATTGTCAAGTACCGTGACGCGATCGCCGCGTAAAAGTAATGCATCAGCAAGGTGCGAGCCGATAAATCCTGCGCCACCGGTGATGAGGGAGTGCATATGGCTCTTCGCCAAACGTCAGCGTCCTTTCACGCTCCAGAGATCCCCCCAGGTATACGGATCGTAGCGGTGATCGTCGGCAATGGATTCCTCAAGACTCGCGGTCGAAGCGCACACGAGCATAGTAGAGGGCTCGAGCGATACCCAGGCGTTCGCAAATCCAGGAGGAACCACGACCAAATTTGGCCGGCGAACGGAACTCACAAACACGAAACGCTCCTCGGGTTTGTCCGGATTGATGGCAATGAATTTTGCCGCCCCCGCAACAATCACAAAGTATTTCCACTCTCGCTTATGGTAGTGAAAACCACGCACGATCCCCGTGGCGTAGTTGTAGACGGAGTACACCCGTTTGATGGCGAGGCCGTCCTGCTCGCTCAACGCATTGGTGCTCGCGAGTAAAGACATGAACACTCCGCGGTCATCCGTCGTTGGCTCGAGTGCACGGATAAATGGAATCGGCTGATCGGAAGGCATGGCACTAGTGGTGAAGGCCGTTCTCGTAGGAGTCAATCGCTTTCAAGAGCCACCGCTGATTGGAGTAAAACTCGTGTTCAAGATTTTTGATTCGCTGCGAGCAGACAAGCTCCTGCATCTCCTTGACGCCGAATGCAACCGTGTATGGCGTACTCACGGGTAAAAGATTGGCGGCATGGGCCTTCGCCGTATCCGCCCGATAGTTCCGATGATCTTCAAACTCACGCGTCGTGAACGTCACGGTGCAGTTGGTATGCTGCCGAATCGCCTCGCCGATCTCCCGAATTGAGGCATTCACGGTGGCCCAGTTGTAAATCCCTGCTTCTTTTTTTGAAAGACTCTCCACAATCGTTGCACCGATATCGCGCACATGCATGAACGGCCGCCACTGATCGCCGCCAAAAATAGTGAGCGACCCTTTGCTGATTGCATTCATCGTCATGTAATTGACGGCGAGATCCATGCGGACGCGCGAATAGTGATCAGAACGACCAAAGGCGGTGCCTAAACGCAAGAGAAGCGCGTTCTTCCCTTCAAGGTGTCGTTCGGCTTCTAATTTTGTCTGCGCGTAGACCGAGAGGGGCTGCGTCGGCGAGGTTTCTGAAACCGGCTCATTATTGGCGCCGTAGACAGAACAAGTCGAGGTAAAAATAATGCGGCCATTAAAGTGTTCAGCCAACCAAGCAACCGACTCCGCATTAACCGCACGCGTCAACTCCGGTTTGATGACGCAGGCTCCATCACCGACAATCGCAGCTAACCAGATGACATGCGTATGCTGCGGCAACAACTCGGCAAGCTTTGCTCTATTGCGAACGTCCCCGTAGATGAACTCGACGGGTTTGAGATAATGATTTTCGTACGTGAGGTTATCGTAGACAGTAAAGGGAATGCCTTGTTCCAACAGGCGATCAGTAACACACCCGCCAATGTACCCTGCACCACCGACAACAAGAACCTTCATCTCCATATCAAAAAGTTCACCGCTTATGTTACTGGTTCTCTCCCTACTTTACAAGATCGTTCAATCGCGATCAGGCCCAATGAAGAAGAATTGCCTTCAAAATGTGTGAAGGCTTCAGAAGAAAACATCGTATCACGGGCTTCACCGAATGGCAATTCCATATTGTCTTTAGGACAGACGCAAAACTCAACGGACTTGGCTGGTCACCTTCGTGAGTGCATAGGGTTTGTCGTAGTTGGAGAAGTAATTTTCGTCAGGCAAAAGCTCATATCCGGCGTCGAAGTAGTTATGAAAAATAATTCGAAACGTATTGACGGGAGTCACGGATGGGGAGAGTTTCGCTCGATGATCAACGGGAAGAAGATAGGCGTTAAAAATCCGCATGCGTTCTTTGAGCATCTGTGGACTGGGGTGCTCCCACTCACCGGTAGACGCCGAACCATGATCTCCCTGAAGTACGATGACGGGTGGATGATCGGCGCGAGCAGAAAGAATGCGATCAATGACCTGCTCCACTTGGGCATTCACAAACTGGAGTTGCTCAATGTACCCACTGCGGTCCGTCCAGTCGAGAGCTTCACCAAGCTCAACGTCGCCTTGGACATCTCGAGGTTGGCCGTCATGACGAAAGATAAACGGAGGATGTGGGACCAAGAGATGTGCAAAAATGAACCGCGGTCCTTTCGTCTGATGATCCGAATCGGGAAGCCCGGCGAAGATGCAGCGGATTCGATTCCGATGCTCCTGATCGAGCATCCTACGAAACGGCCGCAACATGGTCGTGCGAATGAGCGCTTCATTGAATCCGCTCAACCCGCCGCACGAGATCTTCTTATCCACGAGAGAAAGCCCACGGTCAGTGGGTTCCCACCCTGAACGAAATTGTACGATGGTGTACCCATACGATTTTAAAAAATTTACCACTGCATTCTTCCGGATCAATGAATTCAAAAATGCGAAACCCTTCCCGCTTCTTTCGGCGTCTACTGTGACATCGGTAAGGTAGGTCATGTTGAGCGAAGAAGCAAGCGAGAGCGGCGTCGTGGCGTAATTGCTCGTACTCTCTCCGGCGATAAAAAAGCCCCGCTTGCGCAAGAAACGCAAAAAATCTTCGTTGTCGTAGCGATAAAGGCTTCGAAGTGTATCGGCCCGACTATACCCATCGAGGATGATATAATAGATATCCGGAAACTGACGCGCGTGGTCTCCTGTCGCTTTATTCACCGAGGCACCGATGTCGCGATTGGATGCCCGCGGATGAATCAATGCGGCCTGGACCATCACGAGGACAGGCAGGCACACGAGCACGAGAGAAACTAATGTGAAAAACGACGTCACATGATCGTAGTTCCGGCGCCTTCTCACAATCCATATCACCCCGACACCGAAAGCTCCGAGCCAGAGCGGATAGAGATACCGATGCCGGGCGATCCCGTACACGCCGCCCATGAGCGTCGTCGCACTATCGCGCACGTAACCATAGGAAAAGAACATCAAGAGAGAAAACGCGACGAGCAGCGCTGCGGCCTGACGATCTTTCAGCACCCATACACCCGCACACCAACTCGCGATGACGAAGGCGATCACCATCAACATCGGCACCACGAGCACATCGGCAGTTACCCAGTAACGGTTTACGGCGTACAATGAAAGGATCAGAAACACGCCAATGAGCAACGGATACAGCGGCAATGGATGTCTCATAGTCGCGAAGGTGAGTCATCTTGATCGCGTCGGCGCATGCAATAGAGTCTGCGCGCGGATCCGCGAATGGATTCTACGGCTTCAACGAGGAAGTACTTCTCAAACGCCGCTACAAAATGGTGCTCGGTGTAGTGCGTGAAGATATCGCGACGCGTTTGCAGGAGCCCTTGCACCTGCGGATCCTCCTTTGGGACAAACTCCACGATGAGCGCGCGCCCCAGCGAGTGAAAAAATTCGGCGACTCTCGGTAGTGGTACATTGTTCGTGATGGCGAGATGATGGATGAGCCCGAGCGCGAGTACGGCATCCGCATTCCCACGCTGGGCGAAGCTCAAGCGCTCTTGGTGTGCCCACCCTAATCCCGGGCTGGGATTGGCAAAATTTACCACGATCGGAAGAATCCCCTGCTCCGCCCTGTGGCGAACGCTCCGGTAGTGCGTCTCCACCACTGCGGGATCCATATCAAATGCAATGACCTGCGCGCCGATGCTCCGAGCAAGATTGCTGAAGACTCCGATATTCGCTCCGAGATCCCAGACGGACTTTACCGCGAGCCGAGAAAGGAAGGCAGCCACAATCTCCTTTTTATGCTCAAACGCCTCCAGCGTGTAACTTTCGCCTGACGCGTAGTATGACACCCAACCCGTATACTCCGGCTGCCAATGGAGATTGTTCACGGTCGTGCGCAGGCTCTCGAGTAAACCAAGAAAGGCGCGGCGATGAAAAGTTCTTGGGAGTTCACGGGCCGCGATTACTCGAGTTGCATAATGCCGTTGACTTTTTACGTGAAAAAACAGGTGCACCAACAGCCCGATGGATAGTCGCGCTCTCCAGGGCAACAATCGAATGGTGAGGCCCAAGGGAATCCCATCGGGATACAGACGCAAGAGCTGGCCTAAACGAACATCTGTTTTGCTCATGAGCGCCAGGGGCGCAAGAAAGTGCTCACAGAATTGCCGATAGGCCTTCCAGGGAGATCCTTCCTCATACGGCTCGAACGAGAGCGTGTCGATGAGCGTTGCACGACCATGGAAAAACTGGATATTGTAGGCGCTGCAGTCTTTGAGCGTCATGTCGAAACGCAAGGCCTCTGCCTGAATCGAAAGCGTTGCTATGGCTGCCTCTTTCAGCTGACTGAAGCACCACTCGTAGGGGTAGGAAATAAACTCCACCCGCTCGGGATGAATGACCTTGTACGCAGGAGCTTCGGCCGCAAGCTCGAGCCCGACCTCCTCATGGGCAACAAGGAGACTGCGCGAAACAAGCTCGTCATACAACCCGGAATTCATGAGACGATCGTACGCCTGCTGATAGCACGGGTTCACCTGACGGTACAACACCCCGTCACGAGAGAAGACGAAGCCGCTCGGATCCCGGAAAGACCCCGCATTATACCGGAGGGACTGACCGATCGTCGGGTGGATCTTCTCTTCGAAAAACATAGCGAATGCCGCGCACGCACGCCGCCCAGATGCCCCGAAATGAGACGAGGGCGCTGAGAAATACCGCAATGAAAATTTGAAAGAAGTAACTGCCGGTGCCGGGATCAATATATGCTGCGACCGGAAGAGGAACCAGCAGCAACACGATGACGCAACGTGAAAATACCATAGTAAATCTCGTCATGCCCAACTGTAGGAAGTTTCCAGCAACAACAAACGACCGTATCGGTCAAATACATCTTACGCTCCTGCTTTTAAATTGTCCACCAAAACCGTCCATCGCGGATCTGGCAGCCGGCGCCCCCATGCGCCCGTCTAGATCCGCACTCTGAATTACGAAACGCCCTTTTTGTCACCCTGAGCTTGTCGAAGGGTGACTGAAAGAGGCGAAATACATGGCCTTTCCGTCATGGTTCGACAAGCTCACCATGACAATGGAATGGGTTTCGTAATTCACAGTCCGCATGTTTTTTCTACAGCACGGCTAACATCTCATCAAAGGAAGGAATTGCAAGTTGGCTGCAGAGGTCGTAAACGGTTCGCAACCGACGGTCAATGCCCGTTGGCACTTCGGTTGGTTCAATAGTGACTTCCCGACCGTACTTCGCTTTGCATTTAAGGAGCATGTCGTACTTGGAAATATCGGTCGAGAAGATATGAAACAAACCGGTGTTGGGGTAGCGGCTGCGATCATCAATAATCCGGGCACAGACTTCGGCAAACACTTTTGTAGTGAGTCCGTTCCAATGGTGATTGGTAAACCCTTTAAGCTGTGCGCCATCGGGTTGCTCCAAAAACCAGGAAAGAAAGGAGAGACCACTGCTCCCGAGTTCCGGGCCAATAATCGAGGTGCGTAACACCAGTGAACGCTCTTGAGGTTCGCCAAGACCTTTTGAAAGACCGTAGAGGTCGTTTGCATTCTTGATAGACTGTTCGTTATACGGAGCGCCCTCAAGACCGTTGTATACACAGTCGGTGGTAATCTGAATCAACTGTGGGCCGTACACCGCGCTTAAAAGATGCGGAAGTGCCGCGTTTGTAAACATCGTCGTAAGCGGATTTTTGGTGCTATGCGGTTTGATGACCCCAGCGCAGTTGACCACCATATCAACAGGGCCTATCGCTTTCACGAGACGCTCCAGCGCGGGAGAGCGAACCGCAGTTGGAAATCCAGCTACATAATCGGCACAGAGATCCATAAGGTCACAGTCCACACTCCGGTGAGAGGAAACGCCGCCATAGACGGCATCAAGTGTCTTGAATTTCTCCGCATCGCGATACACAAGCACCAATTGGTAGCGCTCTTTGAGCACGTTATAGACCATGCTCCCCAACATGCCGGTCGGTCCCAAAATTGCAATGGTTTTCATATCGTTTTCATCCACGACTCAAGTTGTTCAAGCAGCATATCACGATCAAACACTTGCTCATAGTATTGACGAGCACGCCGACCCATGAGCGCGCGATCTTCTGATGAGAGTGCTGCCATGGCGCGTATTGTGCGCGCAAGTGATTCGGCATCCTCTGGAACGGCGACAAGCCCGGCCTGGGCGCTTTCAACCGCTCGCGCTCCTTCACCTTCCAATGATGCGACAATGGGCTTACCGCAGGCAAGATACGACTGCAATTTCCCCGGAATCGTCAACGCAAAAATCGGATCACGCGTTAATGTCACGAGGAGGGCATCAGCGCACGCAAAGTATCGCGGCATTGCTTTCGCAGGGCGTGACCCAAGGAGCACAACAGTTTGCTCCAGACCGCGACTGCGAATCTCGGACTCAACCCATGAGCGCACACTACCATCACCGAAAATTGCGAAACGAATTTCTGGATTGCTCTTTTGGAGAATCTCTGCGGCACGAAGAATGCTTGGAAAATCTTGAACAGTACCAATATTGCCAGCGAACACGATACGAAACCCTTCTGGCAGCTCACGGCGCTCGAGCGCGTCAGCTGGAACATCCAATGTCTGGTAGAAATCCTCGGCCCAGTTGGGGAAATATCGCACGCGCTCTGCTGGCGCTCCACGGGCAATGACGCGCTCAACAAACCCCTCGGATTGAACCATGATCTGCGTGCAATGCCGATAAATCCAACTGACGAGTTGCCCAACCATCCGCAGCGCAATGGGATTTTTAACGTACCCGGTCGCTGATAAGCTCTCGGGCCAGAGATCTTGCACCCACAGCATCGTTGGTACACGACGAAGCTTCCCAAAGAGGATGCCAGGAATTGCGGTAGTGATTGGTGATGGTTGGTAGATAAATACGCGATCAATGCGGCCGCGAATAAAGAGTAGGCCAACGAATGAGGCGCTCACGGTCGCAGTAAGATAGCTCAACGCGAGGCGCCAGGCTGGCGATCTGCTGCCGCGGGTCACGAGCGGAGCACGGAACACCGGAATATCTCCATCGAACATCTCACGGCGCGGACGAAACCAGCCATAGCCAGGGAACCGGACGCCTTTGGGATAGTTCGGCATCGTCGTTAACACCACAACCTCGTGCCCTCGAGCTTTGAGCCCACGAGCAAAGTCGTTGATACGAAAAACTTCTGGCCAAAAGTAATGAGTGACGATGAGCACGCGCATAACAATACCGTCCGTCGCAACAATATCATTGGTCTCTGCGTCAAGGCAAGGAGGCTAGACATGACTGCCGCGTTCCCATACAATCGTTCAATACCACCGTCTATGGACACAAGAGAGGAAAAAACAATTCCCTACACTCCTGAGTACTGCAGTCGCACGGGTGAGTTCTTCTATCAAAAAATGAACCTCCCATGGGAGAAAGTACGCGAAGCCGAAGATCGTTACAAGATATGCATCCCATTTTTACCCCCACAGGGGCGCGGTATTGATGTGGCCTGCGGAATTGGGCTTGGAACACGCGTCCTGGCACGACACTCTCAACACGTCATCGGCATCGAGATTGTGCCCGAACGCATCGCACAAGCAAAAGATCTCTGCGCTGATACTGCGAATATCGAGTGGAGGCAATGCAATCTCGACCTCGTGGCAGATGACACACCACTCGTTTCTCCGCCGATTGATTATGTAGTGACGTTTGAAACTGCCGAACATGTTGTGAAGCCGGAAAAATTACTAGAGAGCATTCATGCAAGCTTGCATCCTGGCGGTCTCTTGCTGCTCACCGTTCCGGTTTCTCAAACCATGGATATCAATCCCTTTCATCTTCATGATTTCACCGAGACAAGTATCACAGCGCTCGTCAAAAAAAGTGGATTCGATATCACCCACGTTGAAAAAACTCAAGAGCGGCCCCAAGCGCTCTGTTGGGGAAATCCCTTTCGGAAATCAGGGCGCGTCTTGCCACAACTCTTTCCAACCTCGTTCTTGCTGCGGAATGCAGCACGGGTGTATTGGCAAAGCCCATACAAGCTCTTCCACCGAATCACCACAACGATCCGCGAGCGGCGCTTCCCGCTTGAACGAATTTTTCTCGTTGCCACTAAAGTTTCCAATCCAAAAGACGTATCACGCATATGCGCGTAGCGCTGGTTCATCCCGCAACAACTCGTGGAGGTATCAGTGGAGGCTACCGCGTCTACCTCACGAATGTCCTACCGCGCTTCGTCGCCCATCCGAAAATTACCGGAGTGTTGTGCGCCGTACCAAAACTCTGGCGCTTGAGCGAGTGGGTGAAGCCGTCAACCAAACTTACGATCGTTGATTCGGAAGCGATTCCCTTACTCTCTCTCTCCCCGGGACGTGGGTTGGTCAGCACCGTCAAACAGTTTGCTCCTGATGTTATTTTTTTTCCTGTGGAGCGATGGCTCGAGATCGGAGAAACCCCCGTGGTGGTCATGCTGCAAAATATGAGCCATTTGGTAAGACCGACATGGACAACGACGCCGATTGAACGACTGCGTTATCTGCTCTTACGCTTTCACGCGCGTATCGCATGCCGACGTGCCGCACGGGTTGTGGTGCCGTCACATTTTGCCGAAGAGGCTTTAACGGATCGTTTTGCAATAAAAAGAGATCACATCACCATCGCCCACTACGGCCGACCCGCGCCGTTCGAGAGAGAGCCAAAAAAACCGCAGCGATTCCCCGAAGCGTGGAAAGAAGATTTTTTCTTTACTGCAGGGTGTATGCAGCGATACCGAGGTATTGAGGATATCATCGAAGCGCTTCGTCTCTTGAAACAGCACGCGGTGTTGGCTCGCCTGGCGATTGCCGGAAATGAACCAAGAGCGCTCCGGTGGTATCAGCGGCGAATCCGATCTGCGATCGCAGGCGCGAGGCTTGGAAATTCGGTGTGCTGGCTCGGAATCTTGAATCCCGCGGAACTCTCGTGGTGCTACAATCATGCTCGAGCATTCCTGATGACAAGCCGAGTAGAATCATTTGGACTGGTTGCGATGGACGCCATGGCGAACGGCTGCCCCTCGATTGCTGCGGACAATCCTCCGCTGCCGGAAGTCTACGGCAACAGCGCGCACTACTATCCACCGGGGGACGCGGCCTCACTCGCCCGGGAGATGCAATCCGTGTTGCGCTGGAGCAGCGAGCAGCGGCATACGGAATCCGCCCGGTCCCTGGGGCGCGCTGCCGTCTTTTCCTGGGATGACAATGTTGAGTTGCTCGTTTCCTGTTTAGCAGAGGCTGCAGCACACTCCGGCACTCACGCTGGTTGACGCCCATCAAGCTGGGTTGTTATGATGGCGAGCAAGCTCCTAATTTTTTAAAAGCAGCAGACCACATAACACGTATCGTTATGCCAAACAATCCACCATGCATCATGACCGTCGTCGGCACGCGTCCAGAGATTATCAAGCTCTCGCGAGTGATGGCGGAGCTCGATGCTCACGTCCGCCATGTCCTCGTTCATACGGGTCAGAACTACGACTACGAGTTGAATCAGATTTTTTTTGACGAGCTTGGCGTGCGTAAACCAGACTACTTTCTTGAGGCCGCCGGCACCACCACTGCCGAGACCATTGGAAAAGTGATTATCGCCATTGATCGCGTCCTCTCCGAAGTCAACCCCGACGCGCTGCTTATTTTAGGCGATACCAATAGTTGCCTCTCCGTTATACCTGCAAAACATCGCCACATTCCCATCTTTCACATGGAAGCTGGCAACCGATGCTTCGACAGCCGTGTGCCAGAAGAGATCAACCGAAAAATTGTTGATCACACGAGCGACATCAACATGACCTTTAGCGAACACGCTCGCCGCTATCTTCTTGCTGAAGGCATACGGCCCGAGACGGTATTTAAAACCGGATCGCCGATGAAAGAAGTACTCACGCACTATCTCCCCCAGATCGAACGCTCCGATGTGCTCCAACGCTTGAAGCTCAAACCATCCGAATACTTTGTGGTGAGCGCGCACCGACAGGAAAACATTGACAGTGATACCGATTTCCAAGATTTCTTAAGCGCACTCAAAGCCATCGTCGAGATCCACCAAAAACCAATCATTGTCAGCACCCACCCGCGCACCCGCAAACGCCTCGAGGCGGTCGGTTGGACGATGGAGCAGCCTATGATCCAGTTCATGAAACCTCTCGGTTTCTTCGACTACGTTACCCTACAACGAAATGCCTACTGCGTGGTCTCTGATAGCGGCACAATCACCGAAGAATCAACGCTCCTCAAATTCCCCGCCATTACCATCCGCCAAGCCCATGAACGACCAGAAGGCGTTGATGAAGGCACGCTGATCATGTCTGGGTTGAAGCCCGCGAATGTCCTTCATGCCATTGCGGTTGTCCGCGCGCAGTACGAAAAGAATCCAACCGGACTGCGGATCATTCCCGATTATGATACCGTCAGCGTCTCCACGATGGTTGTTCGTACCATTTTGAGCTACATTGATTACGTGAATCGAACGGTCTGGTACAAGGGCGTTTGAGAAAAGGAACGTATGTCAGCAGAAGCGATCCGAGGAAAAAGCATTCTCATTACCGGCGGCACCGGCTCGTTCGGGAGCACGGTCGTCGACCGCCTGCTTGCCATGGAACCGAGTAAAATTACTATCTTCAGTCGTGACGAAAAAAAGCAATTTGACATGCGCAACGCGCATACCGATCGGCGTTTAGAGTTTCAGATCGGCGATGTTCGTGATCGCGACAGTGTGGCGCTCGCCATGCGGGGGGTGAATCTCGTCTTCCATGCCGCCGCATTAAAACAGGTCCCGACGGGAGAATTTTTTCCGCTTGAACTTGTGAAAACGAATATCCTTGGGAGCGCTCACGTCATGCAGGCGGCCATGGAGGCCCATGTGGAACGCGTCGTCATCCTCTCCACCGACAAAGCGGTGTACCCCATTAACGCCATGGGCATGTCGAAGGCCCTTATGGAAAAAACAATGATCGCGCACGCCCAGCTCTCACACAACCGCACCGTTTTTTGCGGCGTTCGCTACGGCAACGTGATGTACACGCGGGGCTCGGTGATTCCGTTGTTTGTCGAAAAAATTCTCCGCGGTGAAAGGCTCACCGTCACCAATCCAAAGATGACGCGTTTCATGCTCCCCCTCACCCATTCTGTTGACCTCGTGTTGTATGCGTTCACGCACGGCATCCAAGGCGATCTTTTTGTACGGAAAGCCCCAGCAACGACCATTGGCACGCTCGCGGAAGCGCTCCAACGGATTTTTCATGACCAGCACGAGGTTGAAATCATCGGCGTGCGCGCTGGTGAAAAAACCCACGAAACGCTCGTCTCGGCCGAAGAAATGGCCCGGTTCGAAGACCGCGGGGATTACTTCCGCATCGTACCGGAAAGCCGTGAACTTGATTACGAGCGATACTTCAGCCGTGGGATGAAACTTGACAAGAACGCCGATGGATATACTTCAGAGAATACGCAAATATTGGGGATGGATGCAATGATTGCATTACTCAAAACACTCCCAGAAATCCAAGCAGCACGTACCGAACGAACGTCGTAAACGCTCAAGGCAAAACCACCGGCGAGGGAAACACCTCATGCGTTTGCGCATGAAGTGTTTTTCGTTCTGGCAACGCGATCGAACGTCTCACCGGGTAGTGACCCACGTACATCGCAAAGGCGAGCGCCACCCAGAAGTACGTGTCAGTTAAGAGACCGGGAAAAGCGAGACGTTGAACTAATATCGCAGAAAGTCCGATAAAGAAAATCCATTGCGCCTGACGACCATGGATGTCCCAGTTCCGACGCCATGCGTTGATGAGTAGGCGCGAGAGGACCTGTCCGACAAAAAACAAAAAAATCGTGAGCCCGACCAGACCAAAGTTCATGACCAGTTGACTGTAGAGCGAGTAGAATGATCCGGTCCCTCCCCACCAACTCACTTCGTTACCCGGCCCAACCCCGAACCAAATCCTCCCATCACGAGCAAGCAACTGCGCCTCTTCCAGTGCCCCCGTGCGACCTAAGATGCTTAGTTCAGCACCGATGGAGATGGAATGAAAACGAGCGAACCTGCTATAGAGAATTGAACTTACCGTGCCAACGCTCTCGTACGCTTCCGGGGTCAAGGTGAATGCCCGAAACAAAATAAACATAAATAAAACCACGGTCGTCATCCGAACGCTCTGTCGGGTAAAAAATTTTACAGGGCCACGAGCGCCGGTGCGGGGGTAAAAAAACGTGAACACGGGTACGAGCACAAACAAGGTCAATAACGTCGAACGTGAAAAGGCTCCAAATAACGGAATAAGTTGAACAGCAAGGGTGAGCCAGTATCGCCACCCACGCCGGTTGTAGACGAGACGGTAGATCAGCGAACACGTGATGCCAAAAAGCAAAAAATTATTCAGCTCAATCGGCTCAATAAATGTGACGCGGGGACGAAAAATAAGCGGGCCATTGGGAATGCCGAACTTAATGTACCAAAATTCGGGAAGATGATTATTGAGATTAAGGTACGGCAAATGGAGGTAGATCGCGGTCACTTCCCAAATGGCATAGAGTGCCACAGTAACGGACACCCAATGCATCACTCGCACCGCTTGCGGGAAGAGCGTATCCCGCTTGAGTAATGTATAAACCGACACCATCACCAACAGCATGGTAGAAAGCTGGCCAAGTTGGAGCAGTGGTCGGTAGACAGTAGCGCGAGTTTCCATTCCGACAAAACGACCGATGAGATCGAGATTCAACAAAAGAGAAAGCAGAGCGAAGCCAAAAAACGCCCCGATAATCAGCACAGCGCGACGGGGAAAATGAATCCCGCAAAAAAATGTCTTGATGATGAAAAGCATCCCGAGCACATAACTCGGCCGAATAAAAAATCCAACGTCAAGCAGGAGTCCCGCCTCAAACGGAAGCGACGCAAGAAACAGGATGAACAACAACCGCGGACGTTGAAAAAGAAACGGGGTCAACACCAGCAAGATAATATAAAACGCCCATGCGAGGTAAGGGTAGAGATTAATCTCTTGAAGCGTGAAGTAGGAGTACCGACTCAACTCCAGGAGTGAATACCCGGGCATAATTCGTGAGCCTTAGACGCGAAAATATCGTTCAATCCGATGTTTCGCAAAAGCGCCGCTGTGGCGAAGCATACCGGCCCAGTACCATCGCGGTAGAGTATTTCGGCGATTCCGTGTCAATGCTCTCATCACATTAGCAAAATGCCGCCAACGACTCGTAGATGAAATGCTCCCCGGCCGCTCAATATACCAGCCCAACGCTTCGCTCACAAACTGAACACGCAGATGTGGAGCAAGTCGCAGCCAGAGTTCATAATCTTGGGCCGAAGGTAATGATTCGTCAAATAGTCCATGCGTCAATAAAAGATCGCGTCGGCAGATCACTGCAGAAGTGGCGAAGAGACAGACTCGAAAAAGCTGACGCGGGAGCGCAATATCTGACCGATACTGTGACGCAAGGTCGAGGAGTTCGATTGACCCGTCACGGCGACGATGGTGCTGATTGTGACAGAAAAAATTAGCGTTGGGGTGCGTAGTGATGGCCTCACGGATGCGTTCGATTTTGATTGGCTCCCAGCGATCATCAGAATCTAAAAACGCAATCCACTCCCCTGTTGCTGCCAGAACCGCGGCGTTGCGCGCTGCTCCTGGACCGCGATGGGGGTTGGAGAGTACCTGCAGGGTTGGCGCGGCTCGACCGATCATCATCTTCCGGATGATGGTGTGCGTTCCGTCAGTGGATCCATCATCAGCAAACACCATTTCATCCGGGAGTACCGTTTGTTCCAAGATTGAAGCAACGGTCTCACGGATAAAGGGAGATGAATTATAGGTAGGAGAGACAACAGAGATGGAGGGGTTCGGCATAGGCGATCTACGAGACCGTGATGGGGTGAGTACGCTCCCAACGATTGAAGACATAGAGCGCAAAGAGCGTGTTGGAAAGAAAAGGCTGGGCAGGCGGCTGATCGAACACCCGACGAAGTGTATCAACATCAAGGAGTTCAACGAGTGTCGGCGATAGCGACATGGTGAGCTCTTCTTTAAGTTTGCCGAAAAATTCCTGATCCATCCATGAGGCGATTGGCGCATTAAATCCTTCTTTCTGGCGCGCTAACAGGTCGGCCGGCAGCAACGAACGTATCGTTTCCTTAAACAAACCCTTTGCTGATCCACGAAGTAAATTTATCTCTTGAGGCAATGCAAAAGCGAACTCCACAATGCGATGATCGAGTAACGGAACCCGACCTTCAATCGAGGCCGCCATGGTCGCCTTATCCGAGAGCGATAAAATGTTATCAAGCAGATATTCGTTGAGGTCGGCATACATCCGTTTATAAGAATAGCTCCGTGGCCCGCCCGCTCCCCTCCCTATCGCCGTGGAGTTTTTAAGTTCTTGAAGAAGTTGAGTGAACACGCTTGGCGTCAACGCCTGTTGGTAGAACCCAAGATCAGCGCCAAAAACTTGGGTACGATACGCAATGCGAGGATCGAGCACGCGAAATCCGCGGTGCGGCTGAACCCTGGCCCACGCTCGGGCAACGGGAGCGCGCAACGACTCGGGAAGATGCTCGGCCCACCAGGCCGGAGCGCCGAGACGTGGCGAAAAATGTCGTCGGTAGCCCCCAAACACTTCGTCGCCCCCCGCGCCGCTTAAGAGCACGCGAATCCCCTGCTCACGCGCTGCTTTGGAAATGAGAAAGGTTGGGACCAGAGCGGAATCTGCCACTGGCTCATCCAACATCGCAATGATGGCGTCAAGACCAGAGAGCAAGTCATCAGGAGCCACTGGAATTTCGTGGTGATGAGTGCGGTAGCGATCCGCAACCGAGCGAGCGAAGGTGTGATCAGCTCCGCCCTTGCCGGTAAAACGGATCGTGAACGTGGTGACCGGCTGCCCAGCATGCTCCGCTGCCATCGCGGTAATTGCACTGCTGTCAAGCCCGCCGGAGAGCATGACCGCCAATGGCACGTCGCTTCGTAACTGTAACGAAACGGCGTCTTCCAGAAGACCCCGAAGCTGTTCTTCGGCTTGGACGGCCGAGATGAATGCGGTTTCAAACGCTGGTATATCCCAGTACCGATGGAGCGTTGACGTTCCATTGTTCACCCACAAGGAATGGCCAGGAGGAAGCTTGCGAACTCCGGCATAGATCGTCTGTGGGGTTGGAACATAGCCATGACCAAAATACGCAATGAGGGCATCACGATTCACGCGTTGACGAAGCGGCCAAGGGAACGCTCCAAGGTCGGAGCTAAAAAAAAACGCGCTGTCGCTCCCTCCGTAATACAACGGTTTAATGCCGAGACGATCGCGCACAAGCCAAAGCGCTTTCTGCCGGCCATCGTAGAGCGCAAAAGCAAACATACCGTTAAAATAGCGGAGACAGTCTCGACCATACTGCTCGTAGGCATGGACAATAACTTCCGTGTCACTCGAGGTCTGAAAATGATGGCCCTTTCCCTCTAAGGCTGACTGCAATTCGCGGTAATTATAGATCTCTCCATTAAAGACCACGGTCATTGTTCCGTCTTCGTTGCTCATTGGTTGATGCCCGCCAGCAACATCAATAATCGCGAGCCGGCGCATCCCCAAGCCGACCCGACCATCGGTGAAAAACCCCTCATCATCCGGACCGCGGTGCACCATGCGATCCGTCATCGCCTTGAGATCCTCTGGACGAGCCTTGGTGCCCGCTCGTGTGATAAACCCAGCAATGCCACACATACCCATTACCATTTGAACTGATAGTGGAATGAGGCAGGAAATGTAGTGCGCGTCGAGATCATCGTTGAGACACTTGGAACATACGTGCCGTACGCTGGAAAGGTCCATCCAGCGAGTTTTGGTTGCCGCTGCCCGCGCACATGGGTGATGAGTGTCCCTGCCGAAGTCCGCTCTACAGCGAATGTTATATGCATGCCATGCGTATCAACCGCGTGAGCGCTCAACGATGGGGCCGACTGGGGATGAAGAGCGTATTGCGGTGACCACTGAAAAAATGTCTCGACGATATGGGCTCCATCGCCCGAAAACATATCTTCAATGTAAAGACGACGCAATCCAATGACCCAACGACGCTCATGAACAAACCCAGCGACAGCAACACGGTTGTACCCCGTGTGCCGGAGGATAAGGCTGATATCACCGCCCACGTTCTCCTCTAGTACTTCTACCTTGGCATCTCTATACCAAAACGGCAACCAGCGGCGCTGTTCGGGCACCAGCGGTTCAATGCCATCAACAACAAGACTGTTGTGGGCGGATGCACTGCCGCTATAGGAGTAAAAAGGATCACTCATCATATAAGATGGACGTCCGGGGTCAACGAGCACAGGCGCCCCGCGGATACACAGCACGAACGACCCAGTGTCGTTATGCCCGTGGGTGGGATAGAGCCCCGGCGCGGAGAGCCGGAAATGCCAAAACATCGTTGTCTCATCTCGATCACAACGAACCCAGCCGCTCCGCTCGAATTGCTCGAGACGATCACGGGCAGATGGTGGTCGAGCCGCTTCGAGATCAGGCCACAGATACATGAGCAACCATGCTGGCGTGCAATCCGGCGACACATCGCCAATCGTCGGAATTTGCCATAATCTTTCCGCATCATTGTACACAAGAAAAAACCAACAGCGCTCCAAAAGTTTCTGTTTTATGGGTTGAAGAATGCTCACGGTGATGCGATCCCCCACCTCCTGGGCCACCCAATCCATTTCAAGTACCCAACGAGTAAACAAAAAATGATAATGACTGGAACCCTCACGGAGAAATCCATCCTCGGTGATGAGCGATGGGAGGCGCTCACGGAGGATGACACGAGCGAGCTCCGAGAATGCAGGAGTGCACAAAAACGCCCCAGCAAAGAGCAGCGCTCGTGCGTTCTGGATGACATGGTTGCCGCTCAATTCCGGCTCTTTATATTCAAGATGTCCGGCAATGTGCACTGCCATGCTCCTCAACGCACGGGTGATATCCTCTGGGATGGCGTTTGGATCAACCCGGTTTTTTCCAACGCGAGCCAAAAACAATACGGCATTCGCAATCCGTTCTCCCGTTGTATACGTTGTACCGGCAATCCCGGCTGGTACCGCGCCCATCCTCCTGAGCCACGATCGCATGAGTCGCAACCCCCACGCCGAATCCGGTGCCTCGCCCGTTTCGTATAATCGAAACAAAAGCCAATTCCAACGGTGAAGCGACATGACCTGCTCCGGATCTTCCCAGGATGTTGTCCAATCCGGCAGGCCAATACACTGCAATGAACCAGTGGCAAGGATCAGGTGACTTGGCACATTCGACAAATGAGCGTCAGACGCAGGAGGATGGGTTGATGTTTCGGCCTGATGATTGGTACGGATCTTTTGAACACCTTCACATGCCATTCGCACCATCGGAGGGTAATATGCGTGCGGAGTACTGACCCGACGGATCAACGCATCACGAACTCGCCCCACCACAAAACGAAAGAACGATACGCCCTCTCGAGGTGTGCGTATGCGCTTCAACAGGTTCTGCATCTCATGGTCCATGGCGTTTCTAGTACTTAAGATGCTGGGAGATCCGTCAACGAGACACCGCACGTGACCTGCTCCACGAGACGACGATAGACGCGCTCGAGATTCTGATCATCATACTGTTCAAGAATGGAACGCAAGGTAGCCCCAGTCTCTGCATGCGGCAGCGGAGCATCGCGAAATATCCCATACCGTCCAAAGCCGCGGCCAAAGAGCACCAGCGGAATGCCAAGAAAGACTGCCTCAAAAATGCCAGTGGTCGGTGGAACAATGACGAGAGAGTACTCGGGTAACAACGCGCGTGATTTGATGGAGGAAGCGATCACACGGAATGGAAAATCAAGAGTGCTCTTGAGCTGCTCGACAACCTGTTCTTGTTGTTCTCGGTGCTCTGCAATGGGTGTAAAGTGAAATTTCACGTCAATATGCTCTGATGGTATACCGACCTCTCGAAGCGTCCGTACAATCGTCATCATCTCAACCAACTGACCATCTTCTCGTCCCGCATGCGACAAGCCCTCCCAATCAGAGAGAAGAACCAGCACACGCCATGCCCGTCGGTCGGCTGGAAGTGACCGCACGGTCATGGCGTGCTCACGATTGAACAGAGGATGGCGGATGGCGGTCGCAGCCCATCCCAAGGCACGGAAGGCATCTGCCGATGCCTCGGACCAGGTAAGGATCCGGTTGGGAACAAAGAGACACGGATGGGCGTTACCAGAATACTCCTCCATCACAACACCGTGCGGAAGATAATCAACCGGAATACCCTGGCGCTTCGCAACAAACGCGAGCAGTCGGTCTGCATCAAGGAGATCAACAGCCAGAACGACACGCGACGGTCGGATGGTCGAAAAGATGAATGCGAGTCGCTCTGCCACGATATCAATATAGGTTGCGGGATAGAGTTGGAAGTATCGAAAGAGCAACCCATTCAGCAAACGCTGCTCATCGGCAGAAAATTGTTGCCAATGAGTCGGCTCGATGATCATGGGGAGGTGGTCATCGAGATGCGCAGAAGAGAGATCAACGAGCGTTTCGCGATGAGGAATATGCAGGAGACGCCGGAGCTTACCCGCGACCGCATCAAAGAATGCAAGCGCGGGACGAATTTTAAATCCGTGGATGCTGCCGGTACACGCGTGCTCGGGAATATTTGGATAAAGCTCAAGTTGGACACTCCCCAAGCCAAGACGCCATGCACGCCCTCGCCATCGAAGACGGTGAAACCAATTCGGATCGAGTCGTCGCGGCAATCCATATGGCGCGGAGCGATAGATCGTTGAAGCAGATGGATCAATGGGACCATGCTCAACCGTAACGACAATCGCTTCCGACTGTACACCATGTTCGACCGCGCGGACGATTTCTCTGTCTTCACCCGAAGAAAGGACAATCTCTCGAGGCTTGTATTGACGGACAATGGCCCCAACGCACTCCTTGAGCCAGCGATAACGGGCGAGCGGCAACCGAAGTTGTTGTATGGCAAGCGGAGCCCAGCGAAGAGTGTTATTCGCGCGCGCTTCGGCATCGAGTCCGGCCTCAAGACCTTGATGGAGTTCCCGATCAAGGAACACCCCACGCTCTTCACTCGGAGTAAAGTCTCCAAACCGAGGACTTGTAATGCCGTGAGTGCGGAGATCCTCATGCCGCGCCGGAGACCAGGTAATGATAACGTCAAAACGATCCAACGATCCGGAAAAATCCCCGCAGAGAATAAGTAATCGTCCCCGAGAAACGCCACTGGTCATACGCTGCTCTCCTCATGCTTCCGCGCAAGAATAGTAAATCCGGCGGCAAATTGAGACGGAGCGCGTTGCGTCAGGAAACGAGCGAGACGCATCCTCACTCGTCGGGGTAGGTAGTGCTGTTTTGGCATTGAAAAAAAATAGTGACTATAATCGCCGATGGGAGTGAACCGCTCCGCTCGAAGCATCGAGCGTATCTCCTCGTGGGTATAAAAACGAATATGCGGGAAATTGAAACGCGTACTCTTGGGATAATATCGCCAGGTATCAATATCGTTTGTAAACAAAAACCGAAGGCGACCGTAGAGGGAGAAGTGGTTCGGAACATGAACCAGCAGCGCGCCCCCGGCCTTCAGCACCCGACTCATTTCGGCGAGCAGGCGCTGTGGATCTAGCAGATGTTCAAGCACATCCTTGCAGACCACAAAATCGAATTGCGCATCATCAAATGGCAGCGGCATTGTTGAGAAATCTTCCACCAACGAGAGTGCGTCGAACCCGGCCTCTTTCGCAAGACGCAAGGCATGAGGACTCCCGTCAACGCCGGAGAGCCTGCAACCGAGCTTCGGTTTGAGCGCCGCGGTAAAAAGCCCATTCCCACATCCGACATCCAAGAGCGAGCCGATCGTGACCGTTTGACACACCTCGTCCCAAATCGGCGTAAAATAATTCTTGAACGGATCACCACTGATCGCGTCAATATACGAATCAGAAAATGGGGAGGTCTCGCGCATAGGAGGGCATCAAGAATAATATCGAATACACCCCATACTGACAAGGCATTCGACATCCCGACACCAATCCAATACTATTGGACAGTATGCAATCCAACGAAGAGCGAGCGATCCCGAAACACCGACGCTGTGTCGTTCTTGGCGGCTGTGGCTTCCTCGGGCTACACCTGGTCGAGCGGCTAGTCCGGCAGGAGGGGTATGCGGTCCGCGTCCTCGACCCACATAGTCGAGAGACCCCCGAACTGCAAAATCTCGCGCGCACCTTTCCACTCGAGCTGATCGCTGAGCGAAGTACGAACAACACTGCGCTCCTTCATGAGGTCCTTGATGGTGTCGACGCTCTGTTTTGCTTCCTCGGCGCAACGACCCCGGCAGAATCCACGACCAACCCCCTCCAAGACGTCGAACGGAATCTGGAAGAAAACATCCGCATCCTTGAGGCAGCGAAGAATGCACGCGTCCGAAAAATAATCTTTCCCTCATCTGGAGGCACCGTCTATGGTATCCCACAACAAATTCCCATCCCAGAGACGCATCCCACCGATCCCATTAGTTCGTACGGCATCGTGAAACTTGCCACGGAAAAATACCTCCAACTCTACGAGCAGCGTCAGGCATTCACCTCCATCATGCTCCGCTACGGAAACCCCTATGGTCCTGGACAACTGCCACAGAGCGGTTTCGGCGCCATCGCGACATTCCTGGAATGTATGGCGCTTGGTAAACCGATCCCCATGATTGGAGATGGAGAAATGACCCGCGATTTTCTCTATATTGACGACGCGATCGACGCGACACTATGCGCTCTGCGGTACACGGGACCAGAGCGAATCTTTAACATCGGCAGCGGGGTCGGAACGAAAATCAGCACACTGATCCCCCTTATTGAAGAAATCACCGGCAATCGCGCCGAGATCGCTATACTGCCAACGCGTGTGAGTGACGTCTCCACGATTGTGTTGGATATCACGAAGGCGCGAGAGCACCTCGAGTGGTCCCCCACCACGACACTTCGCGCCGGTCTTGAAAAAACCTGGGACTGGATGAAACAACGCTATGGACGCTGATCAAAAAGAGGCGCCAAAAAAAACGCGGCTCGGCTTGTATATGTACACCCCGATGCTTGGAGGAGCTGAAGTGTACTTTAAGGATCTCCTCTGGAATATTGACCGCGATCACTATGACATCATCGTGTTTCATGAACCGTGGCAAGAATTCGTTGATTTTCTTGATTTCTCCCATGCGCCCGTCACGGTCTCCTGTCCTGTGAAGGTTAAAGAGATTGGCGGACATTTTGGAGCAAAGGAACTCACGGATACAACGGCACCCCAACAGCTCGGCTGGACAGAACGACACTTTATTCGATTACACGCGCTCCATAAAAAAATTTCATCATCAACCCTGAAAGCACCGGGGCGTTTCTTCTATGCGCTGCTCCGATACGCCTTGATGCCGGTCAATTTCTTGCGATTGTACCGCGCATTTCGGGCGCATCCGATTGACGTCCTCCAGGTGGTGAACGGCGGGTACCCAGGAGCGCAGAGTGCCCAGGTTGCGGCAGTGGCAGCCAAACTCGCCGGTTGTCGCTGGTGTGTCATGAGTATCTGCAATACACCGGCGCCAATAACATTTCCAGCAATCGTTGAACGGCTCATCAACCGATTGGTGAGCCGTTCATTCGATCAAGTCGCTGTTCCTGCCGATTTTATTGGTCAGCGCCTGCTCGAACTGGGTGAGTTTCGCCACGCACAGCTCAAAAAAATCCCGTATGGCGTTGCCGAAGTCGAGCAGTATGGTGTGAACAATCATCCGGTCAACGGTCTCGATGATCACCCCACCCCATCAATCGGCATGGTCGCAAGCTTCTTAGCTCATAAGGGACAACGATATTTTCTCGAAGCGCTCGCTCGGATCCATCAACAGGATCAAAACCTCTTTCGAGCCATCCTCGTTGGCGACGGACCGACACTCGAATCAATGCGCACCATGGCGACCGAGCTTGGTCTCGATGAACTGGTTGAATTCACTGGATACCAACCGCTCAAAGAAACGCTCCAGATCATCGCGGGGTTGGATATCTTCGTTCTCTCCTCCGAAATGGAAGGGATGCCCTATGTCATCCTTCACGCAATGAGCCTTGGTAAACCGATCATCGCAACACGGGTCGGTGGGATCCCTGATATTATCGTCGATCAAAAAACCGGCCTCATTGTGCCGGCGCGAGATGTGGATGCGCTCTCTCATGCGCTCCGTTATCTCCTTGAAAGCCCAACAAAGAGACAAGCAATGGGAGCTATCGCACGAGCGCGATACGAGGAACACTTTTCATTGCCACGCATGATCGAACGACATGCGTCGCTCTATCAATCGCGTTGAAGGAGTACAGCCCGCGCCGGTGTTGCTTCACGACCGACGAGCTTCAATGGCAGGCAAATGAGTTCATACTCCCCTGCTACCGCCAAACGAAGATCGAGCCCTTCAATGATGGTGACGCCGCCTTCAAGGAGAATGTCGTGCACCTCGCGGCCCTGTCCATACTGCGCAATCGAAAGATAATCGTTGCCGACCAGTGTGATGCCGTGGTCAACGAGCCACTGCGCTCCATCAACGGTGAGGCCGGTAAAATCTTCACGGAATGCATGCCGTGGATGCTCCCAAAAAGCGGAATTTTTTGTTTTCAGGAGTACACGTGTTGTGCCGTGAGAGATACTGGCAGCGTCGAGCACAGTTGCCGTCAGTGCAGAGGCTGCTGCAAAATCAACAACCACTGCAGGACCAACAAAAATATCAAGTGGAATTCCATCAATTGCCGCACCGTCATTGAAGTTGTGCAGCTTCCCTTCCACATGCGTGCCAACGTGCACGTCAGTATCAAGCCGCGTCAAATTGGCGCTGTCGCCGCGATCAAGACGTTTCCTCCAGGTAACACTGATACCAGGCGACTTTGGCCACACCGGCACGCCCTCCATGAGCGGGGTAGAAATATCAATGATGCGCATTGACATACATGAGAGAAGATGCTTTCATCACACGATACTGCCAGCAGCGGTGTCCGTCAACGACGTTGAAGGCGTCACCGATACGGTCATTGAAAAGGAGAGTATGTATGGAACAATGTAAGATCTTCAGGGCATTCAACAATGCCCTCAGGGACCTCGATCGTCTCCCGGACTTCCTGGAAAGCACAATCAACCAATGGCTCCAGGAAAACGCTCGCATCGTGAAAATCGTGGACCGCAAGTTCACGAGCATCCTCGACCAGAACAAGAAGTGGATGCACACAGTCATTTTATTTTACGAGGAGCGCAAACTCCGCGCCCCCCGCCGGCGTTCCGGACCATGATCGGTCCAGTCGACTCCGGGCCGCCGTCCTTGCCATTCGGACGCGCTGGCTCGGATTCTTTTTTTTAAAGCAACATCACCGCAAGACCAATGATCGCAACCGCGCCGCCAATAAGCTTTGGCTGTAGATTTTTTTCTTGGAAAAAGAGTCGCCCCCAGAGGATCCCAAAAAGAATGCTCATCCGTTTGACCACAATCGTGTAGCTGGCCAATCCAAGGCTTAAGGCAGTATAAAAAACCGCCGAATCAAAAACCTGCACCAATCCCATCACGGTCGGCAACACGAGGCATTGAGGAGTGAATAGATGCTTCGTGGCTCCGATGCCCTGCCGGTACTGCAGGACGAGTAGTACGGGGAGCAACCCAGCTGCGATGAGCCCGAGCACCACCGCAGGTCCGAAGACAGCATCAGACAGGAGCACGGTCCGTTTGTCGAAATTGGCAGAAAATGAGTACAGGAAGGCGACGAGGAGCCCAAGTGCCATCCCGTTTCGATTCCCCTCAAGCGTTGTCATGCCGTTACGGTGTTTTATACTACTTCTCCCAACGACAAACAACCCAAACACAGTGATGAGCATCCCGGCGACACCGCGCCCGGTCACCACCTCTCCTAAGAGCACAAAGGACGTACCAAGCATAAAGAGTGGGGTGAGCAGCAACATCGGAAACACGGTACTCAGCTCTCCAAATTCGTATGCCTTGAGCAACAACGGAAACGCGATAATGTTCAACACTGCGGTGGTACCCGCGGCAAGCCAAAACCCGCTCCCTAATTCAGGAACTCCCCTCACCACCGCCCAAACGCCCAAGAGCACTGAAGAAACCAGTGATGCCCAAACCACGATGAAAACCTTCGGCACATGATCAAGCGCTTTTTTAGAAAGGGCGTTAAAGACAGAATGCCCAAAGGCGCTAGAGAGCGCAAAAAGAAGCCATGGCATCATAGATATGTACAGCATAGCATAAAAAACGAGCCCTCCTGTCACACAGAAGGACCCAAGTCGTTCAGCTCACCGCAAGCTGGCTCTTTACCTCCGGAGCGGATGCCTCCGATCTTCGAGTGGGAGCTTGACCGGCCTACCGGCAAGGTGCGAGGCATAGATGCCGTACGTCTGATCAACGACGGCCGCAGCATCTTCGATGGTCGCAACCGGTTCGCGGCCGGATGTGATCGCCTCTACGAAATCACATATGAGGCGCGTGGTCGGCACCACCCACGTCGGATCCGGCTTGGTGGGGGCGTACACCGACTCCCAGCCCATAACCGAGAGCGTGTCTTGCGGCACGGGCTTGCGATAGACGTAGCCGGTCGAAGTCTGGTGAAACTTCACCTGACCTCGTGTGCCGTAGGCGATGAAATGCATGAACTCGCTGCCAGGCTTTGCCCGCTTGCCTGCCTCGATGACGTATGCCTCATCGAGTTGAGCGAGGAAAAAACGGCTCGTGATGCCATTCTTGAATAGATAGGACGCATCAATGGTGTCAGCGCGCATGCCGATATCGTGCGTGCGCCCCTGCGGGTAAAGGTCGTTCACTAGGTAGGACGACATCCTCGAGGCTTGCTTTCGTTCCATTCGCGATGACCCGGCCGAATACTTCCACGGGCTTGGACCCAGTCAACACCATCATGGCGTGGAGAAAGTGCGGCATGCAGGTCTCGATGTCATAGGCCGGAGGCCTGCCTTTGTCCACGGCGTCGAATCGTATCAACGTGCCAAACCACTCTTCGTGGAGGAGTCGTCTCAACACCGCAAACGATTCCGCGAAAACGGTCTCGAAGTCAACGGTGCATACCACGCCTGCGGTGCGCACCGCGTCAACCATCCGATCGGCCTCTTCTGGCGAGAGCGCTAACGGCTTCTCGCAGAAGATGTGGCAGCCGCGCTCGGCGGCCATCACCACGTGCTCCTCGTGATGCGGTGGGTTACTCGCGACGAGGACAACCTCTGGATGTGCCTTGTCGAAGAGTTCTTCAGCGGTTTCGTACGCCGCGAGGCCGCTCCCGTTGGCATCCTCTTGACGACGGACATCAGGATCCGCCACGGCGACGAGGCGGAGTGCTGGAACATTCTCGCGAATGATTCTTGTGAGGATCTTCCCCCGCTCTCCGTACCCAAGAATTCCTGTAGTTAAAACAAGCGACTCCGACATGTTTCCTCCTCACTCATTCAACCTCAAACACCGTGAGGTATCGAAAGGTCGAACCTCGAAATACCCTCATTTCAAAGAGCCAAGAACAGGCGAGACTTCTACTTTTATAGTAGAAGGAATTCCCTGTCAAGCATCTTTATAGGTTCCGGTCGCCCAGGCAACAATTTTTTCTGCCATGAACGTATCAGTGGCTTCGCGTGATTCCACCGTCATGCCCCCGATGTGGGGGACAAGAATGCAATGACGATGCTGTTTTGCGTAGAGCAGTAGGGGGTGTTGAAGCGGAATCTGGCCACCAAAGGTATTTTCATCCGCCAACACATCAGCGGCGTAGCCTCCGATTCTCCCCTGCTCCAATGCCTGAAGCAGGGCCACTTCATCAACAATCTGTCCACGCGCTGTGTTGATGAGGTATGCGGTTGGCTTCATCTCTCCAAACGCTTCTTGATTAAAAAGTTTTTCAGTCTCCGGTATCAGTGCCGCGTGAATAGAAATGACGTCGCTCTCTTGAAGCAGGGTCGAAAAATCAACCCCGCGTGCCCCGGCGTTTGTAAACGTTTCTGTACTCTTGTGGGGATCAACGGCGATCACGGTCATCCCTAAAGCGCTGCCGTACCGAGCCATGAGCGTCCCCAGCCGACCAAGACCAACGATACCAAGTGTCTTGCCAGAAAGGCTGTGGCCGCGAAAATGTTCACGCTGCCACTGCCCTTTCTTAACCGCTTCGAATGCGTGCGACATGTCGCGGCTAAGGTCAATCATGAGCCCAAGCGCCAACTCGGCCGTGCCGGTAATAGTACGCAAAAAAGCTTCCTCGCCTTTGAGGCTCAACACCGTGATACCGCGTGCGTTCGCTTCGGCAGTATCAATATGATCAAGTCCCGTGGTGGCCGTCGCAATGCAGCGGAGATGTGGTGCGTGTTCTAAGATGTTCTTAGAAAAATTCAACCCCAAACCAATAAGGGCGATATCGGCTGAAGCAAGCGCCTCGGCAAGCTCCTGTTGCGAGCCGGTGAAATCGTGTATGTCACCAATCGTCTCAAGACGCTCGCGCGCGGCAGAGGTTAAGACTGCCCCAATAGTGTTGAGAATGCGGTACGACATAGTGAGATCCTTCGACTTGGCTCAGGATGACTCCATGCGACTCAGGAGAAGCTCGACGAGCGCGAAGTCGTATGGCGTATTGATGTCAATCGAACGTTCTGCAGGCATAATGTAGGGACGAGAAATCGCCCCAAAAAGATCTCCAGCTATGATGAAAGGCACACGAGTGAGGTAGATGGCACAGTTTCGCTTATAGACCGCGGCCGCGGCTTGCCGAGGAGCAGACTGCCTTCCTTCTTCTTCAAGGAGTGGGACGATACGGTCATCTTCGATCTTTTTCAATTTCTTCGGTGAGAAGTCGCTTAACTCCACCATGCTCATGACTGAATCAGCGTCGGTATCCACCATTTTTGTGATGCAGGCATCAATGTCTCCGGCGGTGCGCAAGGGCGAGGTCGGCTGCAAAATCATCACCGCATCAAACTCCGCTCCTTCGTGTTCTTTGAGCCATCCTACGGCATGCTGAATAACGGGGATGGCCGGTGTGGTATCGAGCGCCAACTCGACGGGGCGCATAAACGGCACGTCGCAACCAGCGGCTTTGGCAACCACAGCAATTGCTTCGCTGTCCGTTGAAACAATACAGCGCGACAGGTACTGGCTTTTGGCTGCCGCTTCGATGGTGTAGACAATGAGCGGCTTGCCAGCCAGGGGCTTGATGTTTTTGCCGGGAATGCCTTTGGAGCCGCCACGAGCGACGATGACCCCGAGCGTCCGCTTTCCCTTATACCCCTTCTCCGTCATAGTAGGTTTTTTGAATATAGAGCGGAACGGTTGCAACGAGCTCCGCAATGCGACGACTGGCCTGAGGCCGATAATACACGTCGCTCGGTGGATACGGCCCGTGTTCAAGTTGAAATTCAATCGCTTTTCGAATCGCGGTCTTGTCGTAATCGACGTCCACGACGTTTGGACCACGAAGTCTCCGATACTGACGGGTGCCGATGTTGACCGCTGGCACTCCAAGCAATGAACATTCTTTAAGGCCTGCAGACGAGTTCCCAATTAAACAGGAACTCTTTTTCAAAAGTCCAATGAACTGTTCTGGTGGAAGATATTTTAAAAACCGTATGCGGTGCGACCTTTTCTGTTCGCGAAAAACACGAATCGCTTTGGACACCTCATCAGTGCCAGCATCCACATTCGGCCAAAACCAAATAGCGGGGATTTCGAGCGCTTGGACCGCTTCGAGCGTCTCTTCGGTGTGATGACGGTTCTCCCCGACTTCGGTCGTCACCGGGTGTTGCATGACGAGTATAAAACGCTGGCTCGTATCCACAACGTCACCCACGCCAAGACTGTTCATATATTCAGTCGTGACAGAAAAATTGTTCTGAATGACAAAATCGAGTTCGGGCGAGCCAACAAGGAAAACGTAGCGCGGGTCTTCGCCCATCCGAAGGATGCGCTCGTGAGACGCCGGGTTTGTCGCAAAATGGATATGGGAAAGCTTCGTGATAGCGTGACGGACACTCTCGTCGAGTGTGCCAGAAATATCACCGCCTTCAATGTGGGCAATGGGGATGTTGAGATAGGCTGCCGCAACCGCGGCAGAAAGCACTTCATACCGATCACCTCGCACCATCACGACGTCTGGTTTAAGATTATCAAAAACACTGGCAAACTCGCTCACCCCCAGTCCTGCGGTTTTTGCCATGGCTAACAGGTTGCCGCCTTCCAATGTCATAAAGACACGTGCATGAGGTTGGAAACCATCCCGCTCGAGCACGCTTAAAATATCGCCGTAGTTCGAGAGAAGTGCTGATCCGCCGACGACAAGCTTCAGCTCCACATCACTGCGAGTCGTGAGCTCCTCAAGAAGAGTCTTACTCCGGCCATAGTGAATGCCGGAAGTAATGACAAAGCAAATCCGTCGGATCGGCATATCGTGCTACGCGGTCAACACGTCATCAGTAATCGGGTCGTACTTTTTGAGCGCCCGAGCGACGCGACGTCCAAGGATGCTCTCATAGCGCTCGCTTGGCAACCCACCCGCGTACTGTTGCGGTCGCATGGCATAGACCATCTCGGGGGTTATCGTGGTCCCTGCTGAAATGTCAGCACCAGCCATAAGCGCCTTCCGGAACAAGGGCCGAAACGGCTCTTCGCCTTGTTGAAGAAATTTCTCTTCCCGACCAAGGTATATTTCATTTTCGCGAACTTCGAGCACGCGCTGCGCCTCGATGGAGTCTGCGTGTACCCGTCGAATCCCTCCCACCATACGAGCGAACTCATCGGGTGTCATCGAAACCTTATGATCTGGACCCCAAAAGTCCCGATCAAAAGTAAAATGCTGCTCCACCACACTCGCTCCGAGCGCAGCCGCAACAACCGCGGGCTCAATCCATGGAGAATTTTGGGAAAACCCAATCGCCACGTCCGGATACCGTTTACGAAAAAAAACAATCGTACGCAGGTGAGAATCTTCCGGTGGATATGGATAGCGTGAAATCGCATGCATGAGCACAACGCGGCGGGCGCCCTTTCGAGCCAGAAACCCAAGGGAGGCATCAACATCATCAATGGTAGACATACCAGTGGGCAGCATGATGGGCTTTCCGGTACTTGCCATAAACTCCAACATCGGATAATCAAGAATGTCGCTTGAAGCGACTTTCCACACCGGAACGCCAATCAAGTTGAGTTTCATTGCTGCTCCGCGTGACATGGGGGTTGAAAAAAAGATAATCCCACGCTCCTCACAATACGCTTTGAGCGGCTGCCAAAATTCTTCAAGTGGAGTCGCGTTGGTATTCCGTGTCACCCACTGATACCGCCCCTTCCCTTGAAAGTGCGGAGAGTCAAAATCAAGGTTCAAAACCTCATCTTCAACGGTATGAGTTTGAAACTTCACGGCGTCTGCCCCGGCCTCCTTCGCTGCTTTAACAAGCGCTTTTGCGTTGGCAAGATACTCCGACACTGGTCGCTCGTCTTCAGTGCGAATAAAATTCTTACCGATCTCGGCAACCACAAATGCGCCGTTCGTCAACCGTTGAAAAAACGAAAGAGAATCTTGCCTCATACACTATGGGTTTACTGGCCAATAAAAATAATGTGAGAACACAGCAGCGCGCGATCGAGCAACGCACGATAGTCACGGTGAAAACGGTTAATGGCCTCGAACAACTGTGGTGCTGCAGGATTTGGTGTTGACAACAGCGGCAACGTCGGCTCACCATACGCGTTGGTTGCGGAAGGCTGCGGTCGGCCGTTGAGAATCCAGTGCATCTGATTCAGCGCATGAGGTTCAAAACCGCTTGCGGCAATTGTGCCGTGGAACCCGGCGCGCTCGAGCATCCGTTTCAAGGTATCGGGATTGTAGTAAAAAAGGTGCGGTTCGCGATAGTAAAAGTCGCGGTAGCCAGGAACGTCAAAAATCGACAACAGCGACTCATCGTGATTCGGAACTTCACAATAGAGGATGCCGCCCGGTTTGAGGTAGCGCTTCACTGTTTCTAAAAAACGGAGGGGGTCCGCAATGTGCTCGAAAACTTCCAAGGCGCTGATGAGATCGAAAGAGTTGGGCGCAAGGTCGGTCTCTTCCAATGGCGTTGTGTAGGTCGTAATCCCGAAGGTATCCCGGGCAAATTGAGCATAGACTTCATCAAACTCATCCCCAATCACCTCCCCAACATGAGGACGAATTTCGTTTAAAAACATCCCGGCAGAGCTCCCAATGTCAAGCACGCGCATGTCGGGCTTCAGGAGATGCCGGATCTTTTCAAGACGTGCTCGCTGGAACGGCATGTTGATATTAAAAAATTCTTTGGGAGTCAACTCTTTTCCAATAACGGCAGGGTAGAGCTTTCGATACTGCTTGTTGTAAAACTCTTGGGCATTCGCCTCGGCCTGGTCGAGGAAGACAAGCCCACACTCCGTACAACGAAAAACTTTCCGTACAATATCGTGTCGAAGCTTCTCTCGGAGCGTCTCGAAGGTCGTTCCATTGCAAAGCGTGCAGTGCATACCGATGAATCATTGCCTCCTCGTTCAAACGCTATTGAGTAAGCCGTGAAGGTCGAATGTGCCAAAACGCTCGAAAATGCTCCAATGTTTTTCTTTATACTGACGCACAAACGGCTATTTCGTCAACCCAGGACCAACGAGAAATCCCGCATGGAGACGATGCATGAGTGGATCTCGGCGCAACTGGCATGGAGAAACCCGGGCCGCGACTGATCCCTATGTCGTATCGTGGTACTTTTTTTTGATTTCATAGTTGATTTTGCCGAGCGCCCGTTTTGCCTGTTCGAGTGCCGGTTCGATCATACGACGCATAAATGGTTTCTGTAAAAATGGTGGTTGGCCATAGAGAGCGCGAACATGGCCTGCATATTTTTTCCAATAGCGATCAATGACGTCGGCATCTGAAATTGCGACATACTTCAAAAGTGCGACGCGCAAGGCGTGAACTCGTTCGTCTAGGGAGGGATCTGAACAGACGAGTCCGTAGCGATCGCAGTAAAGATATGCCAAAGAAGCGAAACCGCTCCATGCGCCATACTGATCCTGGCAGTCGCTTCCATTGGAATACACAAAAAGCTCACCGTGCGGTATGACTGCCTCAATAAAACTCATGAGTTCGGCATGCACGCCGCCCCAACGCTCAAAGTGCGTTCCCCCGCTGCCGCGCTCCGCCGCGGCAATGATCCCAAGCGTTTCGCAACGGCGCTGATTCACAATGAGGAAGTTGTCATCAACGTACGGAAGCTTCGGACTAAAGACGCCGGCTTTTACTTGAATCATACCCATGCGCACTGAAAGAGCTTTCTCTTGGACACTCGAATCATCAAGGAGTCGCTTCAATCTTTCCGGAGAGAGCACCCATCCGGCGCCAAAGGAGAGAATACTGAACGCGACGGCATTATGCCTCGCAAAGGCGAATGTCTCGGCAAATGTTGCCGGGACGGTTGACGCTTGAAGTGAAACCATGAAGACCTCGGAAAAATATTTCGCGAGTGTTTCTCGCTGACACGCCATCACGGCTTTGGTGAGCGATGCTTCCTCCGGCGAACGATGATTCCACAGCAATGCAATCCGCATATCAGCATGCCCCATTACATGGATCAACGACTTTAGTGACTGTGAATTACGAAACCCATTCCATTGTCATGGTGAGCTTGTCGAACCATGACGGAAAGGCCATGTATTTCGCCTCTTTCAGTCACCCTTCGACAAGCTCAGGGTGACAAAAAGGGCGTTTCGTAATTCAGAGTTAGTGAAGTATCTCACTGGGTAAGAATTGCCGGCTTAATATGGTGGAATGCATCAAAGTACTCCAGCGTTTTCTTCCGGACATCAGAACTCGGAAAGCGCGCATAGCGGCGCTCATAGTACTCGTGCACTGTGGCGCAGTATGCACGATATGCCCACCAAAAGAATGACTCACGCACCCGTCGAGAGAGTGGCTTCTTGTAGACAAGCATACCGTTGCGACGCGTGAAGAGTAATGGATCAGGTACAACGTCTCGGTAATAACGCGCCACAAGTGGGTAGCGCGTGAACCCAAGGTCATTGAGGAATGCCGCGCGCAGCGCATTCAACGAGAACACTTGCGCGCAGTTGGCATGCAGAAAACCGGTCGAAAGCTGATATTGCCAGGGCAAGAGGTTCCAGCCCATCCAGTCGCCGTAGTGATTCATCGTATCACTGATATCAGAGTAGATATGGAACTTCCCGGCCGGAACCCGCTGATCCACAAAGAGGCACAATAAGTAATGGAGAGCACTCGGATGGTGCGGCCGGAAAAACCGCGCCGAGTGATCGTAATCGAACACGCCAGAGGTCGTGCATTCTCTCACATTAAGAATAATGAAGTGATCATCAAACAGGGGCACGCGACTGCCAAAATTGAGCTCCAAACCCGTGAGCGAACCGACGCGCATCGAAACCGCCGCTTCGGTGACGGCCGGATCGCTCAAGATACGGAAAAGTTTTTCGATGGACAGTGGCCAAGCATCCCCATTGGTGACAAGCACGAAGTCGTGTCCACGCACTTCGGCGTAACGAAATGCGCGCTGAATTCCCTCAAGAACGCGCAAGACGCCTTTGTACTTCACGTGAAACGCAATGAGAGGGACGTCGGGATAGGCAACGAAGAAATGCCCATCCAAGTATTGGGCGTACTCGCGGGATGGCGGCTCAGGATACCCCCCTTGAGAAATGAGATGAAGCTCCTGAAAGTGCTTCGTCTGCTCGTTTTCCCGGCGCAGAATTTCTGAACCGAGTGCAACATCGAGATAATTATCCCAAACATTCCACGCAACAGTGAGCTTCATAATGTATAGATCCGAACGTGTGGATCGTCGTAGACACGCTTGAGGTTCGGATTCTTGATTTGAGGATCTTCGCCAAGTAATTTTTCGTTCGCCCCGTAATAGACGTACTGAAGACGAAATGGCGGCTCAACTGGGTCGGCGACACTATACCGCTTTTGCTTCTCATCGAGAAGCGTTGGAGGAACCACACGCTTCCTACCAACAAAATAGCTATTCAAAGCGCTCCCATAAAAACCGTTTTGGAAGAGATAGAGATTCATGTTCATGGGCGGCCGATCGACAAAAAGAGCAAGAATCTCTGTTGCCGGAACATGATACAGAGAAGCGAGATAAAAAAAGCGCTGCCAAATTTCTTCTGTTGAAGCGATGGTATTGAGTCCATAAGGCAAAAAGAGCTTTGTGTCGGTATAAAGCTGTAGGTCAAGGTTCGTTTCTGGCGCGATACTCGCAATGGTGGAACCAGGAGGAACGTGGTTGCGAATCCAACGGTAACTTGCCGCCTGTTCTTCCGGCATTGTATGTGTCCCGGCTGTCAATCGTGCCGTGCGAAAAACGTAGAACGTTTCGAGAGAAAAAAGTCCGAAGAGAAAAAACACGGCACCAATGTTCCACCATCGCATTGGGATGCGCCGAAGATACGTTTCCGCGACCACCAGAACGATGAGAGCCAACGACGCCATCATCAACGGCTCCAGTGGTCGGATCCAATGATCAGGTTGTGGAGAGAGACCCGTCAACACTTGGAGGTTCAAGGTGACGAAGAGTGGAAGCAAAAACGCAATGAGGTAGGTAGCCGTCATGGGGTCACGCTTACGAAGCAGCGCCCACAGGAGAGCAATCACGGTCCCAACCCGAAGATAGAGATCCCAGGTGAACCAGCGGATGGCACGCGACCGCTCCACTCCGGCCCGCGTTGCAATATCCTGGTATTGGGGAAGCTGTGTCAGCCGAAAAAAGTTGACCCAGTAAAATGTTGAGAGCAGGAACCCGATGCCGAGAATCCCTGCAACGATTTTTGCAGCCCCCCAGTTTCGCGTCAAAAGAAAAAAGGCCAAGAGAAGAAGTAGTCCCGTATAGAATGTCACCCAATCGTAGAGATCGGTATAAAAGAGCGCTCCGGCGAAGACTCCGGCAGCCACGACGAATCCTGATTGCCGCCGCAGGAGCGAGAGATAGGTGAAGATCGCGGCAGGAAGATAAAAAAGATCGGTGAGCTGCGGAGCGTCAAACCGTGAAAAGCTCAATGAGACCAAGGGCGGCTTCAGAAGCTCGCGAAGACCCCAGAACGGAAAATCAATGGCGAAGATAAATAATGATGCCACAACAAGAGACGCCATCTTTCTCTTGAGAAGTAAGAAGAAAAAAGAATACAGCAACAAAAAAATAATGGTAGGAAAAACAAAATCCGAAACGATCACCGCGAGCTTCAAAGAACCAAACAGTCGTATCGCTCCCCCCATAATCAGAGGGTTGAGCATTGGCAGATACGCAGGGCTCTCCGGATACTCGGCGAGGTTGATATCTCCGATCGGCAGATGCTCCCCGCGGGCAACTGCCTTGGCGCGAGGCGCATAGGTGACTGCGACATCTAAATCCGAGGCGACCGTGAGGGGCTCGTATTGTTCAAGGCCCAACTGCTGAAGATGAATAAGGTGTCCCCCGCCGTAGATAAGAGACACCGCCACTGCGAAAAGCAAAACAAGCCAGTACTCTTTATACCAGTGTCGAATCATAGCGGGAGAGGCTCTCGTGAACGCTCAGAGCATTTTAACCTTCGCTTCTCCGCTCACCACCACGTCCTGCCCGCGGAGCACCTCGGTTTTTAGAGTAAGAAGATGAATGCTATCGCTTTTTGATATGACCGTTGCGCGCACGGTGAGACGATCTCCAAAAAAGACACCCTTGCGGAACTGAAGCGTCTGACTCATGTGGAGGTTCTTCCCTGCAGGACAGTACATATCAATTAAGGTCGAAAACAAACTCGCCGTATGCATTCCGTGCGCCATGGTTCCTCCTGCCGTATTGACATCGTCGGTTAATGCGACGAAGGTACGTCCATCGTCCTCGCTCACGACACGAGTAAATTCATAGACGGCTCCAATAACGATATCCTCGTAACGAAGCGATGCGTCAACAGACATAGCCCTAGGCAAATGCAATACCGTGCGCGGTGAGATGACGCTTAATATCGCCGACGTTTTTGACGGCCATCACTTCGTCGAGTGTAAACTTCACCTGGAATGTCTGCTCAAGCTCAGAGACGAGCATGAGCGCATTGTACGAGTCCCATGTGGGCACCGTCTCGGGCGAGGTTTCATCAGTAATCTCTGCGGGTGAAATCAGGAGCACTCGCGAGAGAATCACATGAAGCGTATTTCCGGCATCACGGGAATTCATATCGAAGAAAGAGAGAGGATGGCAGAATCATAAACAGTGGTGGCGCGACTGTCAACGCACGCAGCAGCAGGCCATACCCTTCTTGATTTCCTTTCTGAAATAAGGCTACACTATCGGTATATGCAAGAACCTGCCCCAAACCTCACGAACTACGAACAGACGTACCGAAATTTCTCTTGGAAGGAATGGGAGAGAGAATTTTCTTTTGACCAAACAGGAAAGGTCAACTACGCGGTGGAAGTGACCACGGCGCAGCTGGAGCGCGGCAACGGCAACCGACCAGCCCTCATTTCCCAAAAAACTGACGGGCGGATTGAACGAATCACGTTTCATGAACTCTGCGACCGAACCGACCGATTCGCGGCTGCCGTGCGAGAAGCTGGTTTCACCCCCGGCGATCGCTTTGCGTTGTACGCCCCGCGCTCCATTGAGTATGCGATCGTCCTCTTGGGGGCGATGAAAGCCGGAGCAATCGCGGTTCCCCTCTTTGAAGCGTTTGGGTCTGATGCCGTCGAGGATCGGCTCACCGACTGCGGTGCCACCTGGATCTACACCACGGGAAGGCTCGAACCGAACCTGAGGCTGGAAAACATTCCGACTGTAAAGCACGTCCTTCTCCCAAAGGACCTTCCCGAGCTGCTCCGGCACGCGCCCGACCCGCGCGCGGTGCACTTCGGAGACCTCGAAACCCCATTCATTCTTCATTACACTTCAGGATCAACGGCAAAACCAAAGGGAATTGTACTGCCCAATCGAGCGATGATCGGACACCGGGTCACCGCTTCATTTGTCCTTGATCTTCATCCAGACGATCGGTATTGGAACACCGGAGATCCCGGCTGGGTGACTGGCATGGTGTATACCTTCTTTGCTCCATTACTGGTTGGAGTGGCTGCCCACATTTACGAAGGCGGATTTCATCCGCTGGAATGGATTGAGTTCATGAAAAAACACCGAATCAGCGTCTGGTACAGTACGCCAACCGCGTTTCGCCTGTTGCGGTATTATGAAGCTCCACTGAATCGAGACACGCTTCCTGAACTCCGACACATTGTGAGCGCCGGTGAACCCCTCAACGAAAGCCTCATCAACTGGACACAGGAACGCCTCGGCATCCCGATCCATGATTCCTGGTACATGACAGAGAACGGCCACCAACTTATTAATAACTACCGATGCCTGCCTATCAACAAGGGCTCAATGGGAAGACCGCTGCCGGGGATTACCGCGGCGATCCTGGACGAGACTGGCCGAGAAGTGCCCCGGCGCACGGTTGGGAGACTTGCCATCAAAACCCCTTGGCCAGGCCTCATGAAAACAGTCTGGAACAATGCGGAAAAATTCGAGTCCTATTTTGAAAATGATTGGTATATTTCCGGAGATGCCGCGTACGAAGACGCCGAGGGATATTTCTGGTTCCAAGGCCGGGACGATGACATGATTAAAAGCGCCGCAGAGCGCATCAGTCCGTTTGAAATCGAGAGCGTCCTCGTTGCACATCCGGCCGTTGCGGAAGCCGGGGTCATCGGCAAACCCCATGACCTTTATGGCACCATTGTGAAAGCATTCGTGTTGCTTCGGCAAGGAATGACGGGGAGCGATGAGCTCAAGCTGGAGCTCATGCGTCATGTGAAGGTAAAACTCTCGGTTCACGAAGTGCCGCGAGAAATTGAGTTTGTCGAAAAACTCCCAAAAACAAAGAGCGGAAAAATCATGAGGAGAGTCTTGCGCGCCAGAGAGAATCAGGCAGAGAGCGGCGACACTTCCACGATGGATGTCGAAATGAATCCAGGAGCATCACTGCCAAAGCCCCAACGCCCTTAGAAACCCTACTCCGAAAGAGCACGCAAGCGCTCCATCGTATCTTGAAACGCATTGAAAGCGTCCAAGTCGGGCATCGGTTTTGGAGGCGTTTTCATTAGGAAGGCGGTGAGGTTGTCGATCTCAGTGCGGGCTCGGGTAAGCGCCAAAAGCTTCAGCGCACGAATGGCGTCAACCACAATCCCAGCGCTATTGATACTGATCTCGTCCTCGATCTGGGCTGAAATAACAATCGGGGTGCGTCCGAAAATCTCTCCCTCAATTTGTATCTTCACGAGCTTGTGACCGGTGTTCTCGCCCGTGTACGAAAGCTTGACCACAGGCTTGATGTCGCCCTCTCCGAGTATCGAGGTGAGTGCTGCCCTCTTCGACCGCTCTTTTGCCTCATATCGATGCAGAAGATTGAAGTGGTCAGCGTTGCCCCCAACATTTTCCTGAACCGACTTTGTCACCTTCACTCCCCGCATCTTCAACAAAGACAGGAGGGATCGGTTGAGAATGGTCGCGCCGACCTGACTTTTAATATCGTCTCCCATGACCAACAACCCCCGATCCTCAAATCGCTTTCTCCATTGTGGAATCGTCGCCAGCGGGGTGGGGATGCAGTTGAGAACGTGACAGCCCGCCTCGAGCGCAGCCTCGGCATAGGCGTACGTCGCTTGCTCCCCTCCTGAGGGTAAATAGTTCACGAGGATATCCGCTTCTGATTCCCGTAACACGCGCGTAATGTCCACAACCGGAGCACGGCTTTCGTGGATGAAAAACTCCCGCATGGCATCAACGACGCTGTCATACGTCGGACCACGCTGGACCACGACGTCGTACTCTAACGGGTCGGAAATCTTCGCCGTCATATTCGGTTCGGCGGAAACAGCCTCATGGAGCTTCCGGCCAACCTTCCGTTCATCCACGTCAAAGGCCGCAACGAAATTGATGTCTTTCGGATGATACGGACCGATGAGTGGATTCATGAGGCCAACGGTTTCATCCGGGTGTTTCGTGTAAAAGGCAACTCCCTCGACGAGTGCCTTTGCACAATTCCCTACCCCAACAAGAGCGACATTGATTTTATTCATGGCCACAATTTTTTACACAGAGAGTAGATATATATCCTAGCGCATCAGGATGATTTTTGTCTAGACAGACAGCCGCTCACCGTTACGACATGGTCATCCGCATCCCTGATGCGCAACGACAAATGCCAACGCCGCGTCGGTGGTATGCGAGAGACTCACCGCAACGTGAACATCGCTCCACTGCTTTGGCAGCTTCACACTCGGAACACCTTTTGGAGTGTGCACCACTTCAATGTCGCAATAAGTGAGCGTATGGATTCCGAGAACGGCAAGCGCCTTGATGACTGCCTCCTTTGCAACAAATCGAGCTGCTAAATGAGCTTCGGGCAAAGGCTTGCTAAAACAATAGGTGAGTTCAGCTTGAGTAAACACGCGAGCTAAAAAATGCTTATGACGGAGACGATCAAGGCTTCGAAACCGTTCAGTGGATTCCATGTCAACACCCACACCGATCCCATTCGTGCTCATAGATCAATTACGAACCGAGATATGGATTATCGAGAATGACAGGCGCTCCCCCTCTCGACGCACGATAGCTACTGTCAAAAACATGACCGAAATACATTTGATCAATCCATGTGGCGCGTTGAAAAAGACGACAACGCCGGAGATCCGTTATTTTTGTGATCTTACGATATACGTTGTCCTCATTGTTAAATTCCTTGATCGCAAGAAGTTCCCCACAGTATTCATTGTGGTCTATTTCGCGGACGTCATCAAAATACATTGGAACGGATGGGAGGTAGTGTGATTGATCTTGTTTTAATATCTCCAGACACGCTTTTGCGCTTGAGTAGTAGTCAACATCAACGCTGATAAATCCGATCCGGTACCCGGATGGAATTTCTTTTAAAAATGTTGCAACAGTGTCTTTCACGTCTCCAAAATAAATCTTTGCATTTGCTGGAAGTTGGGCAAGAAGTTTTTCCCTGTTGCCTGTGGGATAATCGCCGGTTTTGTATTTTTCGGGGTGATCGCGGAAATCGAGAGGGGCAGGCATGCCGATACCGCTATCAAAGCCGACAATCTGAAAATCAACGCCACCCCGCTCCTTGGCAACTCTTCCGGCAATATCAATCATATTGAGCAATCCTGCCCCTCCAGCAACGCCAAATTCTATGATAACCAATTTATCAATCCCGCGGGCTCGGGCGAGCCGATAGGCAAAATCGATCCCAAAAGCATACGGCTGGCGAGGAATGAGGTCGTATCGGATTTTTGTACTGTAAGAACCAAATAAAAAAACGAATAGCGATGCAAAATTATATATGAGCGGCTCGCCAAGACGTTCCAGATAGATTCGTCTCCACATGCGACCTAAAAAAAGCTTCTTGTACAGTTTATTCATACCCACACCAAAAGCATAGTATAACACTGGAGAGAGATTTGTACAGCTTAAATTTCTCTTGTCATGTACACCCGCCCACAATACTCTTGAGCTTTCCGAAACCCAATCCGCTCATAGAGAAGAATATTTTGAGGAGTTGCTTTTAATGTCTTTAACCAGCAGTGTCGCACCCCGCGTGTGGTGAGTTCACGAAACCCCTGTTGAAACAACTGAAACGCCACCCACTTGCCTTGATGCGACTTTGACACCGCGAGATAGACCTGTTCCCATCCGAGCAATTCTTCTTGAGCGCTCATGAGGATGATGATGACCCCAGCGACCGATCGCAGGAATCGAGCCTGAAACAATACGCGCCAGTCAACCCAGCGAACGATTCCACTGATGTTGCCGAAAACCAATCGCCGAAACAGCTTCCGATCCGAAGCGAAAAACATAAACCCCTGCACGATGTCATGCTCATCCACCGCTCCAAGTTTAATTTCACAGCGCCGTAACAATTCGGGATAGAAAATTTTACGAAGGAAATCAAATCCGAGCACTGAACAAAAATCATCGGGAAGCTCTCCATAATGAATCCGAGCAACGCGCTCAAGATCTTCGAGTCTCAATGTTCGGATCATCATACATCATGGGCCCAAATGCCGACCGATCAGTTCGTGGACAAACGCCATAATCGTCCCTTGCGGACTTTCGCCGATGTTTGAAGGCAGGATGCTCGCATCCGCAACTATAATATTCTTGGAGCTCCAAAGACGCCCATCCGGCCGCACGACCGACGCTGCTGCGGACGGCCCCATCGGACAGGACGCCATAATATGCACCGTCACAATGTCAAGCACTCCCGGTGTTAATTTTTCAAGCACACGGTCCACCGCAGCAAGCGATGCAACCACAGCCGAGCCCCGAATTGGCAAATACAGCTCACGGGCTCCACTCGCGAACAATGCCTCGGCTGTCCGACGAATGGCAAGACGAATCGTGGAAAGATCTTCAGTATCAAAGGCATACCAAACAAGCGGCTGATCACCGAGAACGCTCACCACATGCGCCTTGCTTTTTGCTCGCACCATTGCGGTAAAAATAGCAGCATGTGCATACTGCCGTAGTCCCTGGTTCATCGCATCAGCGCCATGCCGTGCTAAGGTCAACGCAAGATAGTGCGGCGCAAGATTCGTTGCCATCATCAGGATCCCATCCCTCGCGAACTCCTGCACTTGCGTTGTAAAGATGGTGCCGCGATGGGCACGAATCTCCTCCGGGTAGAGCGCCACGACTTTGAGATTCATGTGGAACTGTACCGGATGGCTCTTGATGGATCTTAGCCCGCTTTTGGCCAGGAGGTGTGGCGTCTGGATCGCACCTCCTGCAAGCACAAGATGATCAAACGTAATCGCACGCAAACGGTTCTCATGACGTACAAGAACTTCAATGGCGCGGCCGTTTTCATGAATAATCTTCACCGCTCGACAATTCGAGAGCAGGCGCGCCCCACGTGAGAGTGCACGAGGGAGATAGGTCTCGGCCATGCTCTGCTTCCCACATCCGGGGCAACCGCCAATAGGACAGCGGTTGCTATTGTTGCAGTGTTTCACCGCCCGCGGAGCCATTGCAACATTCCAGCCAAGTGCTTTTGCCCCACGGTATAAAGCACCTGAATCAAGGTTGGTATGCTGCTCAAGCGTGTGTGGGACAACATGTAAATCCCGTTCAACCGTTTCAAAATGTTTTCGAAGCTGTGGCTCATCATAACCAGTGAGACCATTTTCTTTACTCCACGACTCGAGAACCCACGATGGCGTTCTCCAAATGAGCCCACCATTAATGATGGTGCTTCCGCCAACGCAGCGACCCTCGGCAAACGGAATAACCGGAGCGCCCAAAAATGGAAACACGCCGCCATTGCGATAGAGGCGACGAGTCCCTGCGCCAATAGTTGTGGTGAGATCAGGCGTCCACCGCTCCCCTTCTTCGATCACCATGACGTCGCGTCCGGCTTCGGCGATCAGCGCAGCAGCAACACTACCCCCTGCGCCGCTTCCGACCACAAGGTATTCGCACCGATCCTGGTCGTTCATACCCAGTATATCATCGCCCAGTGCTCCGACCGCGGTCGGAGCAGTCTGCTGGGGAGCACTTGTATTGTAAAGTAAGAGAGTGCCTTCATAATCTGTGAATTACGAAACTCCTTCCATTGTCATGGTGAGCTTGTCGAACCATGACGCAAAGGCCATGTATTTCGCCTCTTTCAGTCACCCTTCGACAAGCTCAGGGTGACAAAAAGGGCGTTTCGTAATTCAGAGTCATAATGATTGAAATGCATTACAGGATAGGTCTCTGGGCGTTGTATTACTGGGCCGATGACGGCAGACGTTCGGCCAACGCGAGGTAGTCAAACACATTCAAAAAGGCAGTGCTTTGCGCAAATATCTCGATAAGCCCAAAGAATGGAAGTATTCGAACGCGTCGAAGAAATGCCTGGCGTTGAACCATTGGCAGCGCCGAAAGGTGCTGCCAGTTTATGGCCCAACAGACCGAGCCGAGTCCAAAAGCATACGTTTTGATCCCCCATCGAAAGTACCACGGCTGCGAGGACACGACCTCGTTGAAAGCGTCAGCAAGAGTGGTCCGGAGCGTTGTGTCGCCATCAAGAACGCTCGAACATTCGAGCGTTTCAATGTGATGGAGGGCGATGCCAACAAGCGTCTGCTGCCACACTGGCATAACCGGTCAGGATTTTAAAAATTTGCTCTTGGCGAATTTTAAGAGCAGGGGGTATTTACCAACCGCTAAGGTTTTGTCTAATGCATCAAGGAAGCGATCAATGTCCTCATCGGTGGCAATAAGCGACGGTGAGATAATGAGTGGAATTTCCCGATTTGAACCGTAAAAGGTGAGGATGTTGTGGGTAGTGTAGAGCTCGGAAATGACCGCGGAGGTCACGAGTTTTGCAACGAGGCGCTCATCCTTAAAGAATGAACCGGGAATAAATTGAAGTGCCGCCTTCATGACGGCATTGATGGTCGGGTTCAACAGGACACCGTTTAATGCCCCGCGACCGCGAATGTCATCAATAAAATCCGGGTACTTCTCTTTGAGGCGCGTGAGTCCAGCACGAATGCGCTCCCCAATATGTTTTGACCGAGCTGGGTAGTCGTCTTCGACCAAAATATTGATTGCCTCAATGGCGGTGACGGTCTCTTCTCCAAAGCCGTTAAAGGTCGTGCTATGGAGAATCGCGTCATTCATGTTGTCGTACGCCTTTCTAAAGATTCGCTCGCGCGTGATATAACACGCAATCGTGGCCTTCCCGCCCCCGAAAGATTTTGAGGAGGTTACGATATCCGGAACGACACCATGATGCATGAAGTAAAAAATCTCCCCGGTCTTTGCCCAGCCCGTATACACTTCGTCAAAAATGAGAACAATGTCTTCTTGTGTACAGAGATCTCGCAACGCCTTCAAAAATTCTGTACTACATTCCCGCAAACTACTCCCATTCATCGGCTCGAGAATGAGCGCATAGATGTCTGATGTTCCATCCGGTTTTCGGAGCCTGGCGGTCTGCGCCTTCACACTCTCAATACTGTCATACTCGAAGACCTCGATGTTTGGGATGGTCGGAAATTGAAAATGCACCTCGGGGGACTTCGTCAATCCTCCAGAACCTAAAAGTTTGCCGTGAAAAGAAATGTCGGACGTGAGAATATGCCGACGGGATCCTCCATGATACTTATACGCCAGTTTCACTGCGCCTTCAACCGATTCAGCTCCGGAATTGCAAAAATAAGAAATGGTAAGATCCTCGGGCATGAGCTGCGCGATGTTGTGACTTAACCCGGCGATGTAGGGCGAGAAAAAATTCTTGTGCACTTCCATGCGCTGCTGCTCTCCATACGCCCGACGTGCCGCGACAATCCGAGGGTGATTGTGTCCGTGATTTAATACTCCGATGCCCCCGGTAAAATCAAGGATCTGCCGACCATCGGCAATCTCGATGTACATTCCTTCGGCACGGGTTATGGTCGTCCGCCCAAACCCAAAAGCGCTCATGAGATCCACTTGAGTGGAATTCACGTACGCTCTGTAGAGCGCATGCACCTTCTCGATGTCGAGATCAGCGCATTGCTGGGGGCTTAATAACGGCCGACGAGGTTGTTGCATAGCACAAAAAAGATGCGTGCCTATCATACCGTCTCCCATTGCAAAGATCAAGAGAATTAGGCTACCATAAATATTCACTATGCAGCTGCTCACCTTCGCCTTTTTCGGAGCCATTGCGACCACTATTGACTGGAGCGCGTTTTACCTCACGAATACCCGGCTCGGTTGGCACTACATCGCAAGTGTGACGCTCTCTTCGACGCTTGGCACACTCGTCAGCTTCTTCTGTAATAAGTACCTAACCTTCCGCGATCCCTCCAAACGCATGGTGCGTCAACTCGGAAGCTTTGTTGGCGTCACGATTGGAGGTCTCTTCATCACCTACGGATTGCTTGCACTCTTCATTGACGGCGTCCACCTCTCGGCGATGCTCTCCCGTATGCTAGCAACCGGAGTTGTCTTTCTCTACAATTACGTCCTTCAACGGAACTTCATTTTTAAGGCTGTTGCTGAAAAAGAGGAGCGCTAAAGAGGTATGGCCCAAATTTCTTTTGTTCTTCCCGTCTACAACGAAGAAGATACCCTACCCGCATTATTTGAGCAGTTACTTGGGCTGCGAGAAAAGCTCACGGACCAGCTTGAATTTATTTTTGTCGACGATGGCAGCACCGACCGATCTGTGGAGCTGATCCATACCTTGGCTCTCCAACACCCGTTCGTAAAAACCATCGTCTTCTCCAGAAACTTCGGTCACCAAATCGCCATTACTGCTGGGCTCGATACCGCGCAAGGCGACGCGGTGATCATGATGGACGCCGATCTGCAAGATCCGCCCCATGTGGCCCTGGAACTCATTGATGAGTGGCGCAAAGGCTACAAAGTCGTCTATGCCAAACGCCGCAGTCGTGGAGCAAAAGAGAGTCGCCTTAAAAAACTCACTGCTCATGTGTACTATCGGGTATTGAACATGCTCTCGGATATCCCAATCCCAACCGATGCGGGAGATTTTCGACTGCTCGACAAAAAAGTGGTGGAAGAGTTAAAACGGTTTCGCGAACAAAACCGCTATCTGAGAGGGCTTACATCGTTTGTGGGATTCCCGCAGACTGCGGTGCTCTACGACCGCCATGACCGTTTTGCCGGCCGATCAAAATACAAACTTCTCCAACAATCATTGAAACTCGCCATTGATGGGGTGACCGGTTTCTCGGTCAAGCCACTCCGGCTTATTTCCTACCTCGGTCTCTTAACCGCTGCCGCCAGTTTCATTGGAGGAATCTATATTACTGGCAAACGCATATTTTTTCCGGAATATACGGTTTCGGGGTTTACCATCATTGTGATTCTCACATTTTTTCTCCACGGCATGCAGATGCTCATTTTAGGGCTGTTAAGCGAGTACCTTGGCCGCATCTATATTGAGACGAGAAAACGACCCCTCTATATCATCAAGGAAACCAAGAATCTTCCCGATGTCTCCTAAGCATGTTGCGATTATCGGCGGCGGCTTTACCGGCATGGTAGCCGCGTACACACTGGCCCGAGCCGGACACCGGGTCTCTCTTTTTGAGCGCAGTCAGGTTTTGGGCGGTCTTGCCGGCGGGTTCACGATCGGGGGCGCAAACCTTGAAAAAGCCTACCATCACCTGTTTACGAGCGATACTGATATGATTGCGCTTGCCACCGAGTTGGGCCTGAAAGACGAACTCCTCTACTGTAAAAATAAAACCGCAATGTACGCCAATGGTCGGCTCTTTCGATTTGGCAGCGCACTGGACCTATCACGATTCACCCCGCTCCCCTTCTTCCACCGCCTTCGCTTCGGCATCGTCACATTCTCCCTTCAACACGTTTCCAACTGGCGAGGGTTTATAACCATCCCAGCGGTCGCCTGGATTAAAAAATGGTACGGCCCAAAAGCATACGCCGTGGTCTGGGAGCCACTCTTAAAAGGAAAATTCCACCACTACGCCAAGGATATCTCGATGGCGTGGCTCTGGGCGCGCATTCATGTGAGGGCCAACTCAAAACACCACGGGCGCGAAGCAGTGGTGTACTTTAAAAACGGTTTCCAGATTCTCATCAATGCACTCGAAAAAAGGCTTGATTCGCTTGGCGTCGAGATCCACTATCATGCCGCCATCCAATCCATTACATCACCAGACGCTCGCCCCACACTCACGATGGCAGACGGGAGTCGTGACAAATTTGACGCCATGATTTGTACGGTGCCGTCGCACACCTTTCTTCGCATCACAAAACACGAGTCACGCCCAAACAGTAGCTATTGGAGCCACCTTGAGCAAATCCACTATCTCGGGGCAGTACTGCTCGTTTTTTCATCGCCACAGTCGTTGAGCCGAGCCTACTGGCATAATATCAACGACCTCTCCTCTCCATTTCTCGTGTTTCTCCAGCATACCAACCTCGTAGACAAAGCAACCTATGGCGGTCAGCACGTCTATTATCTCGGCACGTACCTCCCGCATGAACATCGCTATTTTAGCGATCCTGAACAGTCATTGTATCGAGAATTTTTCGCGGGCCTTAAAAAAATCTTCCCCGAGTTTCAGGAAGATGCAATCCATGAAAAATATCTATTTCGATTCAAAAACGCGCAGCACATTGTTGATACCAACTATGAAACCAAAATCCCCAGCTACGAGACGCCGCTCCCAAACGTCTATCTCGCAAATTTTTCTCAAATTTTCCCCGAAGACCGCGGCACGAACTTTGCGGTGCGGGAAGGAATGAAAATCGCAAAACTTGTAGAAAAATCTTTTTCGTAAACACACACACGCTTGACATCTCGCGGTCAATGCGCCATAGTAGCCGATCGAGTTTGTCTAGAACACCAATAGGCGCTCGGCGCTCTTGAACAATTTGGAGGTACATCGTGCGCATCCCAATTGACGTGGAAGTACGGGATACTATCTTCAATGCGCTTCGCTCTGGAATGAAAATCGTCAAGTACGACCTCCTCAATTCGCGGAAAGGCCTGGTCGAGACGAAGCCTGACGGCAGCCCCGTCACCCAGACCGACACACGGGCAGAGATAGAAATAATGGAGGAGCTTAGCGGCCTTGACGACTTCCGTTTTCAAGGAGAAGAAGGCACGTCCGAGGGCACTGGAGAGCGAACGATCATTTGTGATCCACTCGACGGCACCCGGGCCTTCATGGTAGGGGCGGCGACGAGCACCGTCATCATCGCGATCATCAATGCGGAAGGCCAGGTGGAATTCGTTGCAATCGGAGACCCGGCCACCGAACGGATCTGGTGGGCAGACCAAGAGGATAAGACGGTCTGCGTGACGGGCGACGGAGAAGGCGAAGAGTCCATACCCTGTCAGGTGCAGGACGGATCGCTCTCACCGTATTCCGTGGTCTTCCTCGATCGAAACGTCGGCCACCATGGGACCATGACTGACGAACAGATGAGCCGATTCATGGTCGCGATCTCAAAGCGATCGCGCATACTCATGCTAGGATCCAACGGCATGCACCAGGCGCTGGTTGCGAACGGAGGCGCCTTCGCAGCCGCCCAGATCACCACCGGCATGAGTGGCCCATGGGACATCGCAGGCGTGCTGCTCGTGCTCAAAGCCGGCGGCGCAGCCGCGGCTTCAGTATCCGCGATGGCATGCTGACCGAGCACGATCCGCTCAAGGTCACGAGCTACGACATCCTGATCTCTGGCAACTCCAGAGAAACCGTAGACACCCTCACAGGGCTGCTCCACGCGTCGTGGTAACGTCCGCTCGACAATCCCGAGGAGGGAATTTCGTTGACAACCAACGACGCAGACCTCAAGAAGTATCTGAAGATCGCCAGCTACATGAACTGCGGACTTCCCGCAAAGAACTCCAAGCTGACGCGAGCCGACGGAGCCATCGTGTTCTGTCGGCAGGATCCGGGCATGGCTGCGGCAACCGCGATCCTCTTCCAGCGCAACCTCATCGACTGGGCACTGCTGACTGGCGGTTTCGGCAAGGACTCCGGTGACCTCAAGATCCCGGAGGCCGAACATCAAAGAAAGCTCCTCATGGAACAACACCACGTCTCGAGGTCGCAACTCTTGATCGAACCGACGGCCAGCAACGGTGTGGAGAATTCACGGTTCTCAATGAGGCTCATCCTCAATAGTCATCTTCCGTACAACGACCTCATCCTCGTGATGCACCCAAGAAACGCCAGACGTCTGCACGCGGTGCACACGAAGATCGCCCGTGAACAAGGCTTCACCGCCGAGTACGAGGTGGTCACTATGGAAGAGCTTTTCGATCCGGAGAACCCGAGCCACCAGCGAGAAGTTCTCCGCGAGCTTCTCCGCGTCGCCGACTGGCCGGGCAAAGGCTGGAGCGACCCGCAGCCCGACTTGCCAGAGGACCTCGTCGCTTGGGCGCGGACGATGCTCAGGCCGTAACTCATCGGCAACACTCCAGCAGTCTAGGACCCCTACACTGCTGGAGCCATTTTTTACCCCAATGTTTGGAGATTCGATCTCCAAACATTACTCAAGGATAAGATCATGAATTGGTCCCAGCTGATCCTGCATCTTGAGCCACTGCTGCACAAAGCGCTTATACATTTTTGGCCCTTCGAGAACCTCGGAAAGAAACTCACGCTGGGTGAGTGCCGGAAACCCGCGCTCACCAATGTAATCGCGAAAACTACTCCAGTGATATTGCCGCATAAACTCAAACGCTGCTGCTGGGTTTTTCACTCGCTGTATCCGCCACTCGCGTTCATAGAGGTCGAGAGGGTTTGCATGAATATAGGTGGGTAAATAGAGAAAATGTTTTTCGTCACTGACGTGCACTGCCTTAAAGCCGCCTTGGAAAAGCGGACCAACACGTTTATATTTAAGGTTAAAGTACATCGTGTAGCCGACACCCATCTTTTGCATAAATCGTACTACCCCGTCTGTTCTTCGCTGTCGGACAAGGAGATGGAAATGATTCGGCATGAGGCAGAAGGCAAGAATTTCAACAAAAAGCTTCCGCAGGCGAATCGTCACCTGCTTGCTGCCAAGCCTCTCCATGTTTGGAGATTCGATCTCCAAACATTTCGCATTGGCTGGCGTTCTTTCGCCCAGTCGAACGTTTGATGGCAACGCGCACTCTTCATCATTAAACTCAATCAGATTGTGAAGAAAGCGACGATGATCGCGGTCAGTGGTGAAAATCCTCCGCTTCTCGACGCCACGGTTGTAAATATGGTAAATCTCACCGTTGGCAAACTCAGGTTTCTTCATAGGAGAGGAGAGGTGTGTTTGGAGATTCGATCTCTAAACACTGGATCAAAACGCGCCAACTCTTCCGGGGTACCCAACGGGATGACCTCGTCCGAACGGACCACGGTTGATCCAACAGGAAGTCCCTGCTCCAGGAGATGGTGGTAAAGCGGCATCACATAGAGCTCACCGTAGCGCTCAATGGTTGATGCCGCCCTTGCTTTATAGGCATCTTCAAAGAGTTGAATAGATTGAAAATAATACAATCCAATCGAAGCAAAATCGGAAATACGCACTTTCTCCGAGACATCGAGCACCCGGCCATTGGGATCAAGACTCGCAAAACTCCAGTGCGTTCCGGGGGCACGAAAAAGCGCTACCCAACCAGCATCGCCAGGGTCAATATCATCAGCAGAAAGTGCGCCTGCGATAAGGTGTGTATCAATATTGTAGATGAGCATTGCTTCGCGAGCATCAAGATCCTCAATGCCGTTGAGTACCGTAGTGGCCTGTCCGTCGGTTGGGGCTGAAAGCGCAACAATACTTGATGAGCGAATACCGAGAACCCTGCAGCGCTCGTTGATAAACTCCGCTACACCTTGCCGAGCAACAAAACGAAACTGTGCTCTCTCAAACCAGGGCGCCACGCTCGAGAGAGCCCAATCGAACAACGGTTTACCGCGAGCCACGATGGCATACTTGGGCTCGCGAATGCCGATCTCGGCGAACCGTTTGCCCTCCCCTGCCATGGCAATAACCACAACCATAGACAAAACACTAGGCTTTTTGCTCGGTCGCTGCCTTGACGTCATTTAAAAGCTTCAAGCCCGTCGCGTACATGGCAAGCTGTCGTTCTTGTCGCTCGGGGTGAAGCGGAAGCATAGAGAGAAACAACAATCCTTCGATAAAACGAATCTCGTTCAAGTCCCAGTATTTTTCAAGAGCCCGATCAAGCGCATCGGCAATGGCGGCATGCTCACCATTGGCGTTGATACGGAGTTCAATCGCATCGCCGTCCTGACGGACCACAAAAAAATCATGAACAATGTGATCGTAGAGTCCAGAGGCAGAGTGGCGAAGTTTTGCAGCATCATAGCGGAGATCTCCTGACGATGAAGACCCCCAGCGCCCACGAGGGTCGATAAGTCGCACCACGCCGCTGGTCGGATCAAAGAGAATGTTTGAAAAACAAAAATCGCCGTGGAGAAAACAGTGCTGCCCCTTGCCCTCTCCATAGAGGCGCTCCACGGTACGCTCAATAAACGGCCAGAGCCTCTCGAGGTTTGCGAGTGGCTCGTCGTTCACCGTGATTGTTTCTGCACTCAAGAGCTCACGGAACGTGGGGTCTTTTTCAGTGAGCGTCGCAATGCGCCGACGGGTCTTTCGGAGATACACCTGCTCATAGTCTGCTTTGGTCACTTCCCCTGGATGCTCTTGAAACAAGAGGAGAATCCGAACCACTTTTTGAACGATCTCGTTCCAGATACGCACATGGAGGTTGCCGTAGACAAAGAGTTCGGCAAGGGTTGGGTAGCCGTAGTACTCAAGCGAAAGCCGCATTGGGGTCTCTTCCACTGCCGCAACCAGGCGAGGGGCAAAAAGAGCGATCGACGCTGGCACGTTCTTATACCAGTGGATTTCATCGCGGAGTTTTTCCTCGTTTGTACTTTGTTTTGTAATCACCCCCTGAAGCGGGTCGTAGGAGAGCGCGTTAAATTGACGTGCGCCCGAACATGCAATCTTGGCACGATGATACGTTTCGAGGTGTCCGATATCGAGCCATGCGCGTTCTTCGACGCAGCGAATCGGATCTACAGCGTTATAGCGTAACAACAACTCGCTGATTTCGTGGCGCGCTGATGGGTCGAGCGCATTGCCAATCCGTTGAAGTGCCACGGCATCCCGAAAATAGTACACGCCGATCAGTGCTCGCAAATCGCTGCCCTCAACATCCTGCTTGTCATAGAGCTGCCAGAGCTGTCCATCGACGCGGGCTCGAACCAAACACCACTTTGTTGGATCATTAAACCGTGCTGATGTATAAACCACGCTTTCTTTGAGCACCAACGGTTCACGGAGAATGGTGTCGCCCAGCACGACCAGCACGTCAGGACTTTTGACTTGAGCGAGGCCGGAGAGCAATGAGTTACCAGGGGCAAGCCGAAAATCAACCTCCACAATCGTTACAACGCATCGTTCGGCATACCGGCTTTCCAAGAAACGTATGAGTGGCTCTTTTCGAAAACCGACCGAGACCACGAAGCGCTCAAATCCCTGTTCAAGTAAGCCATCAATAATCCAGGCAATTGCCGGCTTGCCCTTCAACGGCACCATACCAGAAGGGATGTCGCCGACCACACTTGCGATATCCGAAGCCACCCGCCCCGCGCTTAAGATGAGCACGTCGGTGTTAGGATTCATACTCAACACCTCCATCCGTGGTGACACGATACACTTTATCAGCATGTTGAAGCAGCTCCTGCCGATGAGAAACCGCAACAACCGTCACGCTCCCTTTCAACTCGAGCAGGAGCTCATTAATCTCTTTTTCCGTACGCTGGTCAAGATTACTTGTCGGTTCATCCAGCAAGAGCAGCTCCGGCTTCCGATAGAGTGCGCGGGCCAAGAGCAACCGCTGACGCTGTCCTGCCGAGAGGTTTCCTCCGCGAGCGGCAAGGATACCGTCAATCCCATTCGGAAACGACTCAACCGTCGGCAGTAATCCAACACGCTCGAGCACCGCATGAACCTGTACCCGGTCTGGTTCGGCCACAAGAAAGGCGACATTATCAATCCAACTTCCCGATACGACGGCGCTCTCGGTTCTCAGCAAGCCGAGACGCCCTCGCCATTCGGCCCAATCAAGATCGGCATGCGAAACAGACCCGAGCTCCAACGTGCCACTCAGCGGCGCACGAAAACCGCAAAAAACATCAAGCAGTGTGCTTTTGCCAGTGCCGCTTTTGCCGGTAATGCAAACAAGATCACCGGGGGCCACGTCCATGGTGACGTTTTTGAGGAGCGCTGAATCGTCGCCATACCCAACCGTGAGTTCATTCAGGCGAAGACGACTATCCTTCGCTCGGTGTATCCCGTTTGTGGTCGGAGCAACGGCCTGCCAGCGGAGAATTTCAGGGCCAACATCAATGGGACTCTCCCCCACAATCGTGCCATATCCAGCCGCAACGTTCACGAGGCGAGGTGCAGCCCGGTAAAAGATATAAAAGACACCCGCCAACAGCGAGAGTGGCTCATGGAGTGCAAGAAAGACGCCAACTGAGAGCAGAAGTAAAAACAGAAGAATGGGCTGATGAATATTTTTAAAAAGGATATTGAGCTGATCATTACGTTTCTGCGCATGCGCCGCATCATCAAGATGGCGACCGAGCGAGTCAAGAAACGACCCGCGGTTGCTCATCACCAGACCGCGGCTGTCCGCAAAATACTCAATGACCAGACGCGCGATGAGGACATATCGCTCGCGCGCAAGGACTGCATAGCGGATCCTCCAGTGAGCCGTCGCGCGATGAATGCTCCAAAAAATAAGCGCGAGGCTAAAAAAAAGTGCCACCGTGTACCACGAAAGATACACAACAATCGCGATGTACATGAGCGAGAGCACACTATCGGCAATAAAATTTGCGCTTATGTGCCGTAGCTTCATTGAAAGCGCGATATCACGTGTCAACGTAACCTCAACCTCACCAGGCTTGAGAGCACCCAAGGCAGACCATTGGGCGTAGGCAATCGCACGAATATACTGAAGACTTAACCGCGTCCGCCATTGAGACATTGCCTCCACAAAATGCGCTTCGCGGAAGAAACTCACTCCTGCTTCGAGGAGAACGAGAAGACCAAGGAGCGCTGCAAGTGTTGGCAGTGGTACGGTCGTGAGGATATGCGGGAGCGGCACCGGAGGACGCAGAGCATTCTCTCCCAACGAGGAGGCGAGCAGCGGAACGAATGAGGTGACGCCAAGAAACTCTAATACCCCGACAAGAATCGACAGGAAAATGCCGACCCCGTAGACCTTCGGATCTTCTCGAAAGAAACCGAAAAGAATCTCGAGGCCACCGCGATGAGCCGGGGCAACCGAATGTTCAATCGTACTTCTTTTGGAATTCATAATTGACCGAAACAGCGCGGCGTTTCACGGAGCCAGTAAGCGCGTTTACGAGACGAACGAATGGCGTGCGACGAAGCGTCGGAACCCCATCACGCATCACGACCGATCGCAATGCGCTGGCATGACTCTGGATATAGGCATCAATGATCGGGTTGCCCTCAAGTTCGCGCTCTCGAAGCCACGCCGCGCGAAGCGCGTGAAGACGAGCATCAGATTCGGGGGCGGCAGAAAGAAAGCCGTGCTGATGACTATAGAGATAGCTCGAATCCCGAAAGTGACAATGATCGCCAAAACGATCCTGACAATCACTGCCATCCGAGTAGACGTGGAGCGCTCCGTACGGGACGCGCGCCTCAAAAAAACTAAGGAGACTCGCGTGACGACCGCCATCTGCTTCAAAATGGGACCGCGTCGCCGTCTGCTCATTCCCAGAAAACAAACGGAGCGCATCCGATTGTCGAATGTTGAGAAGAATAAAATCATCGTCAACATAGGGAATTTTTGAACTAAAGTTCATTCCGGGGCCTTCGACAATACCAACGCGAAGCGAAACCGGCCCTTTGAGCAACGGACGGCGCATGAAGAAGTGTGGCGAGCTTCTCGGGGTCAAGAATCCAGGCACTCTGATGAGAAAGAACGACCATATCGAGCTCACGCGATCTCGCATCGGCCATCACCGCATCGATCACAGAGGCCATTGTGTCTTCCGAGCCAGGCTGAAGAGTACAATGATGCACTCCGGCTGGTACCGCTTGAGGAGGAGGCGGAACGCTGGAGAGCCACCCACACTCGACCTCCTCAAAAAAAAGCAAAAATTCCTGGTGCTGTACAGCAATCACGTGAGCGGCAAGCGCCACTTCACGAGGTGAAATCGAATTCCAATAGACGCCGAGACGCACAAAAAGGCTTTACCAACTTGTCCAACCACCATCAACCATCAATGTGTGACCCGTGACATAGGACGCTGCGGGAGAGGCAAGAAACAAGGTTGGCATCGCGAGTTCCTCGGCTTTTGCCATACGTTTGAGCGGTGTCAGAGCATTGTACCGCTCCACAAAACGAGGGTCTTGATCTCCTACCACTCCACCGGGAGCAATCGTGTTCACACGGACATTGAAGGGGCCGTAGAAGGCGGCAAAGTAGCGCGTGAGATTTACCAAGGCACCTTTAATCGCCGCATAGGCTACCGGCACGGTCATCGTCGTGTCCTCGTAGACCGAAAAATTTGGACCAACAACTCCGTAGATCGAACCGAAGTTAATGAGCGATCCACCGTTTTGTTTTTTCATGTGCTCCAAAATATGTTTCGACGACCAGAAATAGCCGCCGAGATGGGCGCGGATGTTCTCATCCCACGAGGCAACCTGTACATCATCAAGACGTGCGCCCCAGTCGGCGCTCCGGGGATAGGCCATGTTCACCCACGCATCAACGTGGTGATACGTGGCCACGACGTGAGCAATCGTCTCGCCAATCCCCTCCAAGCGTCCAATATCAAAGGCTACAAAGGTGCACCGCTCCCCTCCAGGAGCCCGTTGCAATTCCTGTAAACGCCCCTCGGCCACATCAGCGACAATGACATTCGCGCCATGCTCCAAAAATGCACGAGAAGCCTCGAAGCCAATTCTTCCAAGTCCGCCGGTGATGACGACGTTTTTGCCCGAAAAGTCAAGAAGCTCTTTAAACGCCATAGAAATGCTTTTTATGAGAAGAAACGAATGGCCTCTGCGAGCGCCTCGGCCTGCACCTTCATTTCTTCTTCATTCTTCTGATTGGTGGTGAGCTGCATCAATTGCGGTTGAATTTTTTCGGCATTGGGGCAGATCCCGGGCTCCGCAACGAGACGACCATCGAGTCCCATGGATTTCAGACGCTCCCGAATATCCGGAATCGAGTCCTCGTTGTAGAGGAGCGCCCACGCCGCATAGATACCGTCCCCGCCGTTCTCGACGTGCTTTCTACGAAACTCCTGCCACGGCACGTCAGTCCGAAGAAAACGAAACACAAAAGTATAATACGAATTGCGATCTCCCGGAGGGACGT